>JBOHDU010000448.1:0-2760 GCA_050700615.1 Nocardioidaceae bacterium | reverse complement strand
GTCCGGGGCCATCCGGCAACCGGTCGCCGCCGCCTCGCCAGCTCCCACACGGCCCTTCCGCCCAGCACGAACCAGGCGACGAGGACGGGGAGGACCAGGATGACGCGGCGCTCGTTGACGTAAGGCCACAGGAGGGTCTCGGCCAGGTAGGCCGGCACCATGAGGATGGCGGCGTCCCGGTGTCGGCGGAACCAGACGACAGCCCCGACCACCACCAGAACGGTGATCAACCACGAGAGGGCGATCCACAGGTGGACCACCCATCCACGCACCGGCAGCGGGCTGAGGTAAGGCACCATCGTCGCTGGGAGCGCGGTCGACAGCAGGTGCCAGAAAGCGTGGGGCACCACGTGCACGATGCGGTCGACCAGCCCGCCGCTGTAATAGGCGCCGAGCTCCTGCGAGTACCTGGCGCCGAGAAGCGGCACCGCGCCGGCGAGGCGGGCGACTGCTATGGGCACCAGCAGCGCGGCCGTGCCGCCGGCGAGCATCGCTGCGCGCAGACGCGTGCGAGGGGACCTGCGGAGGAGCAGCCAGAGCACCGCCCCGGCCACCAGGCCGACGCCAGCCTCCTTGAGCCAGATCAGGCCGGCTGCGGACAGCACCACCCCGACGCCGGCCGGGCTGAGCACCCGCCCGGACGAGTCCCACCGCTCGAACAGGAGGAGCAGCACCAGGAGCAGCACGAGGTAGGGCGTCTCGGCCATGACCATGCTCCCGTAGGTCGCCAGCGGAGGACCCAGCGCCAGGACGAACAGGACCGCGGTTCGCGTGCCGGCGCCAAGCCGGCGTCGCCCGAGGTAGACCCACGTCAGGATGAACACCGCCACGTAGCAGGCCACCGAGAGCAGGCGGAGGGGCACGAACGAGTGTGGCCACATCCACACCAGGGGCGCGAGGAGCGCCGGGTAACCCGGGGGGTAGACGCCGGCGACGATGCTCCCGCCCGGCATGTGCCCGGTCAGGCCCTTGCCGGAGATGAGCGCACGGGCGGCGAGGATGTAGCTGGAGTCGTCGTCGAAGGAACCGACGAAGTAGCGAGGGGCGACGACGGCGACGTGGGCCAGGCCGACCAGGAGTGGCACGCCGACAGCTACCAGGGGGCGACGCCACCACCTCGCAGCGACCTGCGGGCCACCCCGCCTGGGACGGTCCGCCCAGGTGGGCTCGACCGTCCCGGCTCGGGCCGGGGCTTCGGGGGACGCGAGGTTCAGGACACGGGCCAGGGTGGCCGCCTTAGTGCGGGGAGTTAGCGCCCACGTTGTTTCCTCGCGGGCACTACGGTGCGATGGCCAGTTCGCTTGTCGTGGACCTCCACTGGACGGTGGGCCTGATGGCATCGGGGTTGACCCGGTCGCGGTGGCGTTCCACGAGCGGGAACATCGAAGCGATGAGAGACTCGTCGAGCAAGTGCGGCGCCAGACCGAGGTCGAGCAGGCGGGTGTGCGCGGCGCGGTAGTAATGGTTGTCCTGTTCCACGCGTGGGTTGTCGATCCTCTCGATGCTGCAGCGCCCGGGGTACGCCCTCGTCACGATGCCAGCGATCTCCTGGACCGACATCTGCTCCGTGAACTGGTTGAACACCCTGAACTCCCCCGGCTCGGCAGGGTTCTCGGCCGCCAGACGGACGCACTCGACCGTGTCGACGAGGTTGATCATCCCCCGGGTCTGACCACCACCACCGTAGACGGTGAGCGGATGCCCCAGGACGGCCTGGATGACGAAACGGTTGAGCACGGTACCGAACACGTGGTCGTAATCGAAGCGGGTCTCGAGCGCGTCGTCGAGGGCCGTTTCGTCGGTGCGGTGACCGTACACGACCCCCTGGTTGAGGTCGGTTGCGCGCAGCCCCCAGATCCGGCACGCGAACTCGATGTTGTGGCTGTCGTGCACCTTCGACAGGTGGTAGAAGGACCCCGGGCGCTTCGGGTACATCACCGTGTCGGTGCGGCCCCGGTGCGTCACGGTCAGCCATCCCTCTTCGATGTCGATGTTGGGAGTGCCGTACTCGCCCATGCTGCCGAGCTTGACCAGATGGATCCGCGGGTTGTGAGCCGCGATGGCGTACAGGACGTTGAGGTTTCCGACGACGTTGTTGCTCTGGGTGTACACGGCGTGGGCCTGGTCGATCATCGAGTAGGGGGCGGACCGCTGCTCACCGAAGTGCACGATCGTGTCAGGGTCGAACTCCCTCACGACCTGGTGCACGAAGGCTGCGTCGCAGAGATCGCCGACGTACTGAGCGAGCCGCCGTCCCGCCAGCTCCGCCCATCTCGACACCCTCCGCTCGAGGCTCGCGATCGGCACGAGGCTGTCGACACCCAGCTCGGCGTCGTACTGCCGCCTGGCGAAGTTGTCGACGACCCCGACCTCGTGGCCCCGAGCCGATAGGTGCAGGGCGGTCGGCCAGCCGAGGTAGCCGTCGCCGCCGAGTACCAGTGTGCGCACGTGCTTTCTCCAGTCAAGGTTGATGGCAGGTTGCCGGTATTGGACGTTCTATACGCGGATCCTGAGAGTCCGCTGAGGATTCAACAATAGGCGATACTGGCGGTCGCGTGCCTGTCGGACCCCGCCGCCGGCCGATCACTCAACCTGGGCGGGCTGGTTCCCACCGGCAACCGCCATGTCAGCCCGGCGGGACGTCACCCCCGGGGTGCATCCAGCGCCTCTCCACCGCCCCGGCGAGCAGCCACAGCCCGAAGGCCGCCGTCAGCGCCCCGACGACGCCCAGCACCCAGGTGGTGCTCAGACCCCACAGCG
>JBOHDU010000447.1:0-5505 GCA_050700615.1 Nocardioidaceae bacterium | reverse complement strand
GTCTGATGCTGGCGCTGTTCGTCGTCGCCGGAGTCGCAGGTTCGGCACTTCTGCCGGTGCGGGTCGCGCGCGGAGGTCGGGAGCTGGCCTTCCTGACTCTCGCGACGGGAACCGCGACCGTCTGTTGTGTCGTGCTCGCGGTGATACCGGGCTTGACCGCAGGCCTGCTCGTGGTGCTCGCGCTCGGAGTCATCCTGCTCCCCACGCTGCCGGTGGTGCTCGCGATGGTCGAGCGCCGGGCGGTCTCGTCCGCCGCGACTGCGGCCGCCTTGGTCTGGATGTCGGGCAACGCCGGTGGACTGGTGGTGGCGGTCGCGGTGCAACTGCTCGTGCACCGACCCAGCTGGGCGTTCGCTCTGCTTGCCGTAGCGGCCGGGCTTGGCTGCCTGCTGAGCCGCTCGAGCCGGCTTCGGTCGCCGGCCCCCGCCATCGGCCCGGAATCCCTGCGGACTCCGGGGCCTTCGGCCTGACTCGTAGTGCCGAAGGACCTTGAGTTGGCCTCGGGCCTGTACGACGTGGCCGCTGGCCCTGCAACATTGTGGGCGGGAGCCTGGCCAGCCGGTTGGGCGTGCACGAGGAGTTGCAGCGATGGCGCCAGTTCGGATCGAGGGGCAGGCTGTCGCCGTGGAGACGCCGACCTCCAAGTCGAACCCGATCGTCATCCTCGCCACGGCGACGGTGGGTTTCGCGATCTGCTTTTGGGCGTGGGCGCTGATCAGCCCGCTCGGCTCGGCGTACGCGGGGGACTTCGGCCTGTCTGCAGTCCAGCAGTCGCTCATCGTCGCGCTGCCTGTAGTGGTCGGCTCGATCGGTCGTGTCCCCGTCGGCGCGATGACGGACCGCTATGGCGCCAGGGTGATGTTCCCCGCGGTCAGTGCGCTCACCGTGATTCCGGTGTTGTTCATCGGCCTCGCTGGGCATAGCTTCGTGGCCGTCCTCGTCGGCGGATTCTTCCTGGGCATCGGAGGCACCGCGTTCGCCGTGGGCGTGCCGCTCGTCAACTCGTGGTTCGAGCCCGGGCGACGGGGCTTGGCGATCGGCGTCTTCGGCGCCGGGACCATCGGCACCGCGATCTCAGCGTTCACCACCGTTCAGTTGGCGGACGCGTGGGGCCGTGAGGTCCCGTTCATCGTGGTGGCGGTACTGCTGGCGGCGTACGCGATCGTGTCGCGCTCGGTGCTGCGTGACCGGGCCTCCCAAGCCGCGACCGGTGGCTTCCTCGACCGCACGTGGACCACCTTGAGGCGGCCGGTCACCTTGCAGCTCTCGTTGCTCTACGCCGTGAGCTTCGGTGGATTCGTCGCGTTCAGCGTCTACCTGCCCACCTACCTCACGAACGCCTACGGACTGGACCATGGCGATGCCGCGCTACGGACCGCCGGCTTCGTCGTGCTCGCGGTGGCCATGCGGCCGTGCGGCGGCTGGATCTCCGACCGGTTCCACCCGGTGCCGGTCCTTCTCGTGTGCTTCGTTGCGGCGGCCGTGCTTGCGGCCCTGGCCGGCCTCGAGCTCAACCTGCTACCCGGCGGGACGATCGCCTTCCTCGGCCTGGCGGCTGTTCTCGGCGCGGCGTCCGGAGCGGTCTTCGCCCTTGTCGCCCGCCTCGTCGAGCCCGCTGTCGTGGGCTCGACCACCGGCATCGTCGGTGCGGCCGGAGGGCTCGGCGGCTTCGTTCCCCCCTTGCTGATGGGCGAGATCTACGCTCGAACCGGCCACTACTCACTCGGCCTGTACCTGCTGGCGGCGATGAGCGTGCTGACGGCGTTCCTGACGTGGCGGACCATGCGCCCGGGCCGAACCATCGCGCGCTGACGGCAAGAGAAACGGCGACGTTCGGCAGGGAGTGTTACGCGGGCTCCGGTGGAGGCTCGCCCTCGGCCGGGCCCTCGAGAAGCACCGTGCGTACCACGTGCTCGACCATGGCGACCAGGAGCAGCGCGGCGAAGGCGACGGCGACCCACAGCTCGACCCGGCCGATGTCTGCCACCAGCTCGAGCTGGTCGGCGCGGCCGAGGTAGATGCTGGCCACGGCATACATCCCGAGCGGGAAGGCGACGCTCCAGTAGGCGGGCTCGTACGCCAGCCGGACCCGGTGCGCCACGTGCCGCCACCAGAACGCGGCGAGGAGCAGCGGGATCAGCCAGGTTGCCAAGGCCCAGAACATCACCGACAGAGCCTTCACCAGACCGCGCACGTCGTCGACGAGCGGCGCGGACGACATGTCGACGATCCCGGCGCCGGCCAACACCGTGATCGAGGCGGCTCCCATCGTGATCCAGTAGGTCGGGTCGAGTGCCTCGGCGTGGAACTCGTACAGCACCATTCGAAGCGCCACGAAGATGCCCGCCACTCCGTACAGGAAGACCCCGATCGACCACGTGAGCACGGACAGCACCTGCAAGGTCGAGTGCGCGCCCGCTGTGTGCATCTCCAGGGAAGCAGCCGCGACGGCCACCGACTGGCTCGAGACCACCCACATGAACCAGGAACCGTTGGCCTCGGCCAATGGCGGCCGCTCGCCCCGGCTGAGGAATGCCGCCCATGGTACGACGTAGCCGAGGATCAGCCAGGAGACGCCGGCTCCGATGAGCAGCACGGTGGCGAGCAGCACCTGCCCGGCGAGCGCCAGCCTCGCTGCGAGGACGTTCGTGCCCGCGACGAAGGTGAGGAACCCGAAGTCGCGGCGTAGGTTCAGGAAATCCTGGGCCAACCTGTCCCGGTAACGGACCACACGCCACCCCGACAAGAAGGCCAAGAGGACGAACGCGACTCCGGCCACCCACAGGAAGAGGTCGCTGAGTACGCGTTGGTCGATCAGGTCCAACCCGGTGGAGACGATCCCGGTGGCCATGACGAGCGCGAAGTAGCCGGGGGACAGCTCCCGGACCGCAGTCTGGGCGCGGGAGAGCACGTGGGCTGGCACCCTTGGACGTTACCGCTGGCGTTGTCGGGTCGCCGGTTACGGCGCGGGGCCGTCAGCCGCACGTGGTCAGGGATGGGGTGCGGGGCTGTCAGGTCGCACCGTTGGCGGGCTCAGGTCACCCCGGCAGCTTCACCGAGGTCAGCAGCACCACGGAGTCTCCTACCGCCTCGAGGCTGTGCGGCTCCGGCGCGATGTTGAGCAGTGCGCCCCGACCTGCCTCGGCCGTCTCGCCACCAGTACTGAGCCGAACCCGCCCGTCGAGGACGTAGACCGTGGCCTCGCCCGGGTTGTTGTGCTCGTGCAGCACCGCGCCTTCGCGAAGCGCGATGATCGTCTGTGTCATCGTGCTCTGCGGTCCTCCGACGAGCAGGTGGGCGGCTCGGCCGCTGTGGGCGGCTCGCGCGGTCTCGAGAAGATCGGTGGCGTGCTCGCTGAGGTCGATGGCCGTCATGTGCCGACTGTAGTGCCTGAGCATGGGCTGAGCCCGATCCACCGCTCTGGGCCCGTTGCGCCCACCATGCTGGCGGGCTGGCTGTGTTGCCGACGCTCGACCGACGTCCGGTCTGCCTTCGCGCCGGGCGCCTTGTCATCAGACCCACCTGCTGACGCTCGCGGCGGCGGCCGTCGGTGGATCCGGACTAGGGTCGTTCTACGCTGGCTGCGCGGATGTTCGGCATACCGTGGGAACGACCGGCCACGTGTGAGCGCGATGCACTCCCGCCGACACGACGTGCAAGGGAGGTGAGATGGAGTTCCTGGCTCCAGCCACGCTGGCCGATGCCTTGGCTGCCAAGCACGAGCATCGCGACGCGGTGCCGATCATGGGCGGCACCGACGTGATGGTCGAGCTCAACTTCGACCGCCACCGTCCCGGGGTCTTGCTGGATCTCACCCGCGTGGCCGAGTTGCAGGACTGGCATCAGGATGGCGGCCAGGTCAAGCTCGGGGCCGGCGTGACGTACTCCCGCGTGATCACCGAGCTCGGCCGAAGGCTGCCCGGCCTGGCGATGGCGTCGCGGACGGTGGGGTCGCCACAGATCCGCAACCGCGGCACGGTCGGCGGGAACCTCGGTGCAGCGTCCCCTGCCGGCGACTCGCATCCTGCGCTGCTGGCGGTCGTCGCCGAGGTGGAGCTGTCGTCGGTGGACGGCGTGCGCCGGGTGCCGGTCGACGAGTTCTACACCGGTGTGAAGCGCCACGTGGGCGCCACCAACGAGCTGATCACCGCGATCTGGATCGTGCCGCCGACGGGCCCGCAGCAGTTCAGCAAGATCGGGACCCGCAACGCGATGGTGATCGCGGTGTCGGCGTTCGCCCTCGCGCTGCATCCGGACCGCAAGGCGGTCGGGACTGGAATCGGATCGGCGGCTCCGACACCACGTCGTGCCCGTGACGCCGAGGACTGGGTCGCTGCCGAGCTCGAGGAGCAGGGGCTCTGGGACTCTCGAGCCGCGCTCCCCGACGCGTTACTGGATGAGTTCGGCCTGCGCGTCAGGGCCGCTGCAGCCCCGATCGACGACGTCCGGGGCACCGCCTCGTATCGGCTGCACTCTCTTGAGGTCATGGCCCGCCGCACGCTCGGGTGGGCGTGGGCCGAATACTCCACCAACTAAGGACAGGTCGGATCGACGATGCGCGTAACCACGACGGTGAACGGGGAGAGCCGCGAGGTCGACGACGTCTGGGAGGGCGAGAGTCTGCTCTACCTGCTCCGTGAGCGGTTGGGATTGCCTGGTTCGAAGAATGCGTGCGAGCAGGGCGAGTGCGGGTCATGCACTATCTACCTCGACGTGGTGGCTTGTTGTGCATGCCTGGTCGCAGCGGGACAGGCCCACGGCAGGGACGTGGTGACGGTCGAGGGACTTGCCGTGGATGGTGAGCTGCACCCGGTCCAACAGGCATTCATCGACGCGGGTGCCGTGCAGTGCGGGTTCTGCACGCCGGGCCTGCTGGTCGCAACCCACGACCTGCTCAACGCCAAGCCGGATCCGCAAGACGCCGAGATCAGGGAGGCACTCGCCGGAAACCTGTGCAGGTGCACGGGCTACGAGAAGATTCTCGACGCGGTCCGGCTTGCCGCGGCTCGCATCAACGCCGGCTCGGTCGGGCTCCGCTCGTGAGCGTGATCGTCCTCGACGGCTGCACGGTCGCCACGATGGACCGCGACCGAACCGAGCATCGTCGCGGCCACATCGTCGTCGACGGCCGTCGGATCACCCACGTGGCTGACGGGCCCGCGCCTCGCGATCTTCGGCAGGCGACGTACGTCGACGCGACGGGGTGCCTGGCAACGCCCGGGCTGGTCAACACCCACCACCATCTCTACCAGTGGGTGACCCGTGGGCTAGCCGTCGACGAGAGCCTGTTCGGCTGGCTCACCACGCTGTACCCGGTGTGGGCCTGCATGGACGAGGACATCGTCTTGGCCGCGGCGACCGGCGCGCTCGGCTGGCTTGCCCGGACCGGCTGCACGACGTCGATGGACCACCACTACGTGTTCCCGCGCGGCGGTGGCGACCTGTTGGCTGCCGAGGTTCACGCTGCCCGCGCAGTCGGCCTCAGGTTCTTGCCGACGCGGGGGT
>JBOHDU010000446.1:0-2532 GCA_050700615.1 Nocardioidaceae bacterium | reverse complement strand
ATCGTGAGCCGTCCGGTCAGGGAGCGTGGCCACCAGTGCCAGCGAGGCGGGCTGCTCGGGCCCGACGTCGACCCGGGCTGCGGGTTCGAGGAGGGATCAACCGGCGGGCTTGAGGACATACCCCGCTCCACGCAGCGTGTGGATCATCGGATCCCGCCCGACATCGATCTTCTTGCGAAGGTAGGAGATATAGAGCTCCACGACATTCGCCTGGCCGCCGAAATCGTAGTTCCACACCCGGTCGAGGATCTGAGCCTTGCTGAGCACCCGTCGCGGGTTGCGCATCAGGTAGCGCAGTAGCTCGAACTCGGTGGCGGTGAGGTTGATGACCGTGCCGTCGCGGGTGACCTCGTGGCTGTCCTCGTCCATCCGCAGGTCCCCGACCACGAGCTGCGACTCCTGCGCCGCGCTCGGGCTGGCGCCAGCGCGGCGCAACAGGGCACGCAGCCGGGCGACGACCTCCTCGAGGCTGAAGGGCTTGGTGACGTAGTCGTCGCCACCCGCGGTCAGCCCGGCGACCCGATCCTCGACAGCGTCTCTGGCGGTCAGGAACAGTACGGGGACCTGGGGGTCACGAGCCCGGATTCGTCGCATCACCTCGAGGCCGTCGAAGTCGGGCAGCATGATGTCCAGCACGACGAGGTCAGGGACGTGCTGGCGCGCCGCCTCCACGGCCGCGCCCCCGCTGTGAGCAACCGAGATGTCCCAGCCCTCGAGGCGTAGCGCCATGCTCAGAAGCTCGGCGATCGTGGGCTCGTCATCGACGACCAGCACCCGGATCGGCGCGCCGTCGGGCTTGGTCAGCAGGTGGGCAGATCCCGTCGCGGTGACGTCCATCCGTCGATCATCGACGTAGGACGTGGCACAAGGCTAGGAGTTCGCTGTGAACTGCCTGTGAGATAGGAGTGAAAGCGTCCGGTCGCGCGCGTATTAAGGTTTCCGGTGTCAGTCCTTCGGGACCTTCCTGCGAATCACCGGAGGCACGTGTGGCGCAGCGACCGGTCGTCGTCAGCGACCGCATCCTGACGTTGCCGAACGTGCTGAGCGTGGCCCGGCTGCTGGGCGTGCCGCTGTTCTTGTGGCTCGTGCTGGGTCCGCACCGCGACGGCCTGGCTCTCATCGTGCTCATGCTGTCCGGCTTTACGGACTGGCTCGACGGTCACCTGGCGCGCAAGCTCAACCAGACGTCGCGCTTGGGCCAGATCCTCGACCCGGTCGCCGATCGGCTCTACATCCTGGCCGTGGTCATCGGCCTGGCATTGCGCGACATCATCCCGTGGTGGCTGGCCGTGGCACTGCCGTTGCGCGACGTGCTCCTCTTCCTCCTCGTGCCGTTCCTGCGCACTCGCGGCTACAGCGCGCTGCCGGTCCACTTCCTCGGAAAGGCCGCGACCTTCTGTCTGCTGTACGCCTTCCCGCTCCTGCTGCTCGGCAACGGAGACGGAACGGTCGCATCGCTGGCGACCGTCTTCGGCTGGGCGTTCGCGGTGTGGGGCACCGGCCTGTACTGGTGGGCCGGATGCCTATACGCCTACCAGGTGGTGCAACTGCTGAAGCTTCAGCCGCGCTCACCAGCCCCCCAGTCGTGAGCGATGCCGACGGCGCCGACGAGGCGCTGCCAACCGCCCACCCGGCCGCCGCCGCGCCGACCCGCTATGTCGGGCTGCTCACCCAGGTGATGACCAACACCTTGGACGAGGACTACCAGGTGGTCGCGCAGCGCAAGAGGGGTGACACCCGCCGGCCCCGCCGGCACCAGGGGATCTGGGTGGTCTGTATCATCTTTGGACTCATGGTGGGTGTCTCGATCTTGAAGACCGAGCGCGGCAAGCCCGAAGCCGCGTTGCAGCGGCAGCAGTTGGTCAACGGGATCCACACCCGCGCGGACCGGCTAACCGACCTGCACACCGATTTGAGCCGCGTCCAGGCACAAGTCACCCGGCTGCAGCAGTCCGCCGCGACGGCAGCCACCCGGGCCCACCAGCTCTCCACCCAGATGCAGGCCCTACAGATGTCCGCCGGCACGATCGGAGTCACCGGCCCCGGAGTCGTGGTGACGGTCGACAACGCGGCGGCATCGCTAGGCTCGGGGAACGGCGGGGTGATCTTGGACAAGGACCTCCAAGCGCTGGCGAACGGGCTGTGGGCCAGCGGGGCAGAGGCGATCTCGATCAACGGCAGGCGCCTCACCTCGCTCAGCGCGATCCGCAAGGCCGGCCAGGCGATCACCGTCAACTACCGCTCGCTCACCCCGCCGTACGTCGTGACCGCCGTCGGAAACCCGGATACCCTGCCAGCAAAGTTCCTGGAGACGGCTGGAGGCCAGGCATGGCAGGCCCTGCATGCGAACTTCGGCATCCGCTTCAACATCGTGGCCAACGGCAATGTGACGGTGCCCGGCGCGCCGCACCCCCTGCTGACCTATGCGAGGGCGGAGGCCTCGCGGTGATTCCCGGAGTAGCACGGCGCCACCGCGGGTCCGACCCCACGCGGGCGGTCGGTCGATGATCGCGGCCGTCGGGCTCATCGTCG
>JBOHDU010000445.1:0-2154 GCA_050700615.1 Nocardioidaceae bacterium | reverse complement strand
ATCCTGGTCCGGTCGTCAGCCCTACCAGTGCGAGCAGCGCAGCGATGACGACGAAACACTGAAGGGGCTGGGAGCTGCGCCTGAGCCGGTACATGGGGTCTCCTCGGGGATGGACAGTGGTACGGCTGCCCGCTCACGACGGCGTGGCTGGCGACTCAGTGCTCCTCGGCGGTCGCCCACCGGCGCCTACCCCGCGCGTCGCCTGGTGCCTGTCGAGAGCCGGCAGGCGTCGGCCCATTCGGGAGACTCCGTCGTGACCGTGGGCGCCGGGGTCGGCGTACGCCACTTGTCACAGCTGGCGATGGCGTCCTTCAGCAGCTCACGAAGGACCGTGTCGAGGTTGGCGGAGGTCCCGTGGGCTATCCCGTCGACCGAGCAGCGGACGACGCCGGGTGCCCCTCTGCGCTGGAAATTGCGCAGGCTCACCCGGCTGTGGTGGGTGAACTGCAGCGCCCAGCGGTACGCCTGGGGGACCTGCTCGAGTGCGCCGATGCTCCTGGCCGTGACCACGTCCTCTGACCGCCCGTCCAGTCGAGCGAGGACTCGCTCGGAGGCGAGGATCCCAACCGCGAGACAGCCCTGACGGGAAGCCGATGAGAGCGGCAGGGCCGTCGTCGCGGCGCCGAGTGCCACGGTCGCGTCCAGATGGGGGTCGTCGGTTGCCAGTCCGATCACCGACGGAATCAGCGGGGCGAGTTGCGGCCGGCCGGCGTCCGTCGTGTAGTCGTTGACCAGCCGTGCGAGCTCGGCCACCAGGGGGTGGGTGCAGGGCGGATGGTCGCTCCAGCGTTCGCCGGCGAGATAGGACGCCAGCTCCATGAAGCAAGCGCCCTTGCGCGGGTTGCGGTGCTTGCCTCGAGACAGGATCGGGAGCAGGTCGGGTTCGTTGTGCGTAGGTCCCATGACATCCCCATCGGCTTGACGGGCCTCCAACTACCAGTTTGCGCCGCTGCCCGGCTCGATGGAAGGGCTCGGCCCCAACTGCTCGCGCACCCCTCGCCGCTGCGCACCAACGACTGCCTCAGCAGGGACCCGCGCAGGTGCCGTCAGCTGCAGACGAAGGGCCTCGGTGTGGGCGATCGCATGCTCGGTCTGGGAGCCGGGGGCATGCGTCAGAAGTTGATCATGTGGCCGGCGATCCCGTGGATCGCCTCCTTGACGGCCTCGCTCAGGGTGGGGTGGGCGAAGATGTTGCGCGCCACCTCGGTCGCGGTCAGGTCCCACATCTGGGCAAGGGTGAGCACGGGTAGCAGCTCGGTTACGTCGGGTCCGATCAGGTGGGCGCCGAGCAGCTCGCCGTACTCCTTGTCGGCGACGATCTTGACGAAGCCGCCCGAGTCGCCGAGCCCGTGCGCCTTCCCGTTGGCGGTGAAGGGGAACTTCGCCACCTTCAGGTCATGGCCGAGCTCGCGCGCCTGGGCCTCGGTGTAGCCGAAGCTGGCGATCTGAGGTTGGCAGTACGTCGCCCGCGGCACCATCACGTAGTCGATCTCCGTGGTCTCGGCGCCGCCGATCGTCTCGGCAGCCACGATGCCCATCGCCTCGGCTGCGTGCGCCAGCATGAGCTTCGCCGTGACATCGCCGATCGCGAAGAGCCCCGGGACGTTGGTGCGCATCCGGCCGTCGATCTCAATGGCGCCACGGTCGGTGAGCGTGACGCCGATCGTGGCGAGTCCGTAACCCTCGACGTTGGGAGCAAAGCCGATGGCCTGGAGTACCTTGTCGGCCCGGAGCACCTCCTGCTGGTCGCCTCTGGTCACCGTCACCTTGACCGTGTCACCGGAGTCGTCGATCGCGTCGACCCGTGTCGACGTCAAGACGTTGACACCAAGGCGCTTGTAGCGTTTGGCGAGCTCGGCCGAGACCTCCGCGTCCTCGAGTGGCACCATCCGGTCGATGAACTCGACGATGGTCACGTCGACGCCGTAGTTGGCCAACACGTAGGCGAACTCGACTCCGATGGCCCCCGCGCCCGCGATAATGACGGATCGGGGCAGCTCGTCCGTCAGGATCTGCTCCTCATAGGTGACGACGCGGTCGCTGAGGGTCGTGCCGGGCAGCAGACGAGTGGCGGATCCGGTCGCCACGATGCAGTTGTCGAACGTCACAGTCTCGTCGCCGCCGTCGTTCAACGCCACCTGCAGGGTGCGGGGG
>JBOHDU010000444.1:0-2328 GCA_050700615.1 Nocardioidaceae bacterium | reverse complement strand
CGTGGGCATCGCGAACGTCGAGTCGTTGAACATTCCACCGATCTTCGAGCCGCGGATCATCGCGTCAGCACCGTAGCCGGTGAGGACCACCGGGAAGTCCTTCGTCATGATCTGCTGCTCGAGTGCGTTCCAAGCCGCCGGCTGCTGGCTAAGCGGCAGGGTCTGCACGTGGGCCATCGCCTGGTCGGCCCACTTCTGGTTGTAGGCCTCGTAGTTGGTACCGAAACCGACCTTGGAGATGTCGGTCGACTGGAACTCCGGCGGGATCCACGAGGCGCCACCTGGCCAGTCAGAGCACCAGCCAACGCTGCGCACGTTGACCTTCGAAGTGGGGCTCGAGATCAGGGTGCGGATGTTGGTCGACGTCGACGCCACCGGCTGCGGGTTGAACCCGGCCTTCTTCAGCGCCGGCACCCACTGGTTCTTCTCAGCGATCGACGTCTGCTGGTCGGTCTCGTAGCCCATGCTGATCTTGAAGCCGAGGTGGTGGCTCTGGGTCAGGATCTGCTTGGCCTTGGCCGCGTTGGTCGTGCCCGGCGTGTGGCCCGGCAGCGGGTTGTACTGCTTACGGCCCGGGATGCCAGGCGGCATCATGTTGTAGGCGGGCACGATCGTCACGCCCTCGAGCGACCCACCTGCGAGCCACACCGACTTGTAAGGCCATGCCCAGGCCAGCGCCTGCCGCACGGGCTTCGGAACTGTCCTGTTGTCGGGGTAGAGCATGTAGGTGCACGGGCTCGTTCCGGTCACCAGACGGCTGGCGGCCGACGGGTCGTTCTTGAACTGCGAGTACATGGGGCCAAGAACGTTGTCGTAGGTCAGCGTGGACTGTGCCTGCCCCTGGTCGTGCAGCAGCCCGGCCTGGATCGTGTCGGGGTTGCCGGCCCAGGTGAACTTCCACTCATCGGGGTAGGCGTGCCGGGCCGGATCAGTCTTCGGGTTCCAGTACTTGTTGCGCACCAACGTCAGCGACTTGCCCGGTGTGTAGCCGTTGAACTTGTAAGGGCCGGTCGCCAGCGGGTCGTTCTTGTAGGTCGACGGGCTGCTGCCTGTGGGCTTGATCGGGCCCATCGCCGGGAACGCGCCCCAGTACGGCATGTCGGGGAAGGGCTTGCTCATCTTGATGGTGATGTTCTGGCCCTTGATGATCACGCCCGGGTAGTTGGTGCCGGACTTGTAGGGGCCCTTGTAGGTGTTGCCGTCGAGGAAGTACTGGTTGGAGTAGTTGGCCCCGTTGACGAACGTGGCCCGGTCGAAGGACCGCTCGATGCCGTACTTGATGTCAGCCGGCGTGACGGGCGTGCCATCCTGGAACTTGATGCCCTTCTTGAGGGTGAACGTCCACGACGTGAAGTTCTTGTTGGGCACGCCGAGGTTGGTCGCCAGGTCGGGCACCAGCAGGAAGTTCCCGGTCTTCGGGTCGTACTGGTACTGAGTCAGGGACCTGGTCACCAGGCCCTCGAGGATCGACGAGCTGTCGACGTAGTAGGCGTCGGTGGGGTCGAACGTGTTGGGACTGACGGCCGACTCAACGTAGACCGTACCGCCTGTCTTCGCGCCAGCGACCGGGGCCGCCGGACCGACGGCGTTCGGGTTCTTGCCCGAGCCCGCCGTGCCTTCGGTATGGCCGAACTGGCTGCTCGTCGTCTGCGTCGGGGTAGTCGAGCCGCTGCCCGAACTCCCCCCACATGCGGCGAGCGCCAGCAGACCGGCAGTGGAGACGGCAATGATCGGTTTGTTCAACCGCATATGCTTACCCACCCTTTCATGGTTGGTTGTTCAATCTCTCGGCGACAGAGGAGTCACCGACGAGTTCCTGGGTCGAATGCATCGCGCACCGAGTCGCCGAGCAGGTTGAGCGTGAGCACGAGGATCGCCAGCACGATCACCGGCGGGTACAAGAAGACGGGGTCGGTGGCGTAGAAGGGGACCGCACGGGCGATCATCACACCGAGGGATGGGATCCCGTTGACGCCGACACCGAGATAGGTCAGGCCGGCCTCGGCGGTGACGTAGGCGGGCAGGCTCAGTGAGACGGCCACGACGATCGGCGCCACCAGGTTGGGCAGCAGCTCGCTGGTCAACGTGCGCCGGGTCGGCACGCCCAGCACCTTGGCCGCCTGCACGAACTCCCGCTCGCGCAGCTGGATCACGTTGCCGCGGATCAGTCTGGTCAGCGGCATCCAGCCGAAGAAGACAAGGATCGCGCACAGGCCGATGAACGAGGCGGTGCTGAGCGCGCTGGCATCGGTGGAGAAGTGGGAGGTGAGGATGGGAGCGAGGGCAAGTGGCAACCGCCATGGTCGCCTGCAGGAGGCTGGGCCTTAC
>JBOHDU010000443.1:0-5624 GCA_050700615.1 Nocardioidaceae bacterium | reverse complement strand
GAGGGAACCGACCTCACCCTGCTCGCCTACGGCCCGATGGTGAAGACCTGCCTGCAAAGTGCCGAGGCCGCTCAGGCCGAGGGCAGGAGCATCGCGGTCATCGACCTGCGCACACTCTCGCCGCTCGACATGCGTCCGGTCTACGACTCCGTGCACAGAACCGGCCGGGTGGTCGTGGTCCACGAGGCCCCCGTGACCGCCGGCCTCGGGGCGGAGTTGGCCGCCCGGATCACCGAGGAGTGCTTCTACTCCCTCGAGGCGCCGGTGCTTCGGGTCGGCGGCTTCGACACGCCCTACCCTCCGAGCCGCATCGAGGAGGAGTACCTCCCCGACCTCGACCGGGTGCTCGACGCCGTCGACCGCTCGTTCGCCCACTGACCCGAGGAGACCCACTCCATGACAGTGCACGAGTTCAAACTGCCCGACGTCGGTGAGGGCCTGACCGAGGCTGAGATCGTCACCTGGATGGTCAAGCCGGGTGACACGATCAAGATCAACGACGTCGTCTGCGAGATCGAGACGGCCAAGTCGCTGGTGGAGTTGCCCTCCCCCTACGCCGGCACCGTCGGCTCGCTGCTCGTGCCCGAGGGACAGACGGTTCCGGTCGGCACCCCGATCATCTCGATCTCGTCGGGTGAACACTCTGGCGATGGCGTGGCCGCCGCCGCAGCCCCAGCCGCCGACGACGCTTCCGCTGACGAGGCGGTCGAGCAAGGTATGGCCGGGAGCCCGGCACCCGCCGCGGAGGGCCGTACGCCGACCCTTGTCGGCTACGGCCCACGGACAACCGAGGCGAAGCGACGGCCACGCAAGGGGGCCACGCCCGCAGACACCGGCGGGGTGGTCGCCCAACAGGAGGTCCAGACCGCATTCACCCCAGGCGGCGTGCCCGCCGCTCTCCCCGATCCGACCGAGCCGGCGGTGCCCACCACACCCGGCGAGCCGGTTCGAACGCCTGCGGGCGCGGGCAGGGTCACCGTGCTGGCGAAACCACCGGTCCGCAAGCTCGCCAAGGATCTCGGCATCGACCTCGCCGACGTGAGTGCGACCGGGCCGGGCGGCACCATCACCCGTGCCGACGTCGAGGCCCACGACTCGACAGCCGCACCCTCGGCGACTCCCGCCGAGGTCGGTGCCTTCCTACCAGGTGCCGCGGAGACCCGTGTGCCGGTCAAGGGCGTGCGCAAGATGACGGCGCAGGCGATGGTGTCGTCCGCCTTCACGGCGCCGCATGTGACCGAGTGGGTCACCCTCGATGCCACTCGCACGATGAAGCTGGTGGCCCGGCTGCGGGAGGCGCGTGCCTTCACGGGCGTCAAGGTCTCTCCCCTGCTGGTCGTGGCCCGCGCGATCTGCCTCGCGGTCCGTCGCACCCCCGAGGTCAACTCGGTGTGGGACGAGTCCACCCAGGAGATCGTGCTCAAGCACTACGTCAACCTGGGCATTGCAGCGGCGACCCCACGCGGTCTCGTGGTGCCCAACGTCAAGGGGGCCGACGCGATGAGCGCCCTTGATCTCGCCCGCTCGATCGGCGAGCTCACTACCGTAGCCCGCGAGGGACGCACTCAGCCCGCGCAGATGAGCGGCGGCACCTTCACCATCACGAACGTCGGTGTCTTCGGCGTCGACTCCGGAACCCCGATCATCAACCCGGGCGAGTCAGCGATCTTGGCGATGGGAGCCATCCGCAAGCAGCCGTGGGTCGTCAACAACAAGGTCAAGGCGCGGTGGGTCACCACCCTCGCGCTGTCGTTCGACCACCGGGTCGTCGACGGTGAGCAGGGCTCGAGGTTCCTGGCCGACGTAGCCGCCGTCGTCGAGGACCCCGCTCACGCTCTGTTGCTCTGAGCGCGGTCGAGCATGTACGACGACCTGCGGCTGGAGCACTCCTCGACGGTCGACCGGGCGGCCGACGAGATCCGACGGGCGCTTTTCGCCGGGCAGATCCCACCCGGAACCCCACTGCGAGAGCTCGCCCTTTCCGAGGCGATGGGGGTGGGGCGCAGCACGATCCGCGAGGCGCTGGGGACGCTGGTCGCCGAGGGGCTGGCCGTGCGGGCCCCCAACCGCGGGGTCAGCGTCAAGGCGCTGTCCGACGAAGACGTCCACGACGTGCTCCGGGCGCGGGCGGCCCTGGAGTCGGCCGGCGTACGCGGCTGGCCCGATGCCACGGACGACGAGCGGCAGGCGGTCCGCGACGCCGTCGAGGAGTACTCCAGGCTGGCGGTCGACACCACCGACGTGGCGACGCTGACGCGGGCACATCTCGACATCCACCGCGCCCTGGTCGGGCTCACCGGAAGTCGGCGACTGATCGCCGCCGCCGACGCCCTGAGCGCCGAGATACGGCTCGGGCTCGCCGACGTCGACCGGACGCGAGGCAACCTCGCCGAACAGGTGGCGAACCATCGCCGGCTGGTCGAGCTGCTCGACGACGACGAGATCGAAGCGGCCGGGGCCGAGCTCGAGGACCATCTCGCCGCCGCTCAAGTATCTCTGCTCGACGCCACCCGGCATGCAAGGATCGAGCCATGACCACCTGGATCGTGCGCGTCATCGCCGACGCCTGCGGGCTGGCCGTTGCGGCTTGGCTCTTCACCGGAATCGCGATCGACGGCAGCACCAGCGGAGACCGCGTCATCACTTTGCTGGTCGTGGCGTTGATCTTCGGGCTCGTCAACGAGTTCGTCCGTCCGATCGTGGCCTTCCTGTCCATCCCGCTGTATGTGCTGACCCTCGGGCTCATGCTGTTCATCGTCAACGCCCTGATGCTGTGGCTGACCAGCTGGGTTGCCGGCAAGGTCGACGTTGGCTTCAAGGTCGACGGGTTCTGGACCGCGATCTTCTGGGCGATCGTGATCGGACTCGTCGGCTGGGGTGTCGGGCTGCTGCTCCCCGGCCGCCGGCGTTGAGCGCCGCGAGTCCGTTGCCGCCGGCTCGACACCCGGGCGAGGCGTACCGGGTGATCCTGGTGTGCCTGGGCAACATCTGCCGATCGCCGATGGCCGAGGTGGTGCTGACTCAGGCGCTGAAAGAGGCGGGTCTCGACGGTCGGGTCGCCGTTCGTAGCGCGGGCACCGGCGACTGGCACCTCGGCGAGGGAATGGACGTTCGTGCCCAAGCCGCCCTTGCCGACAGGGGCTATGACCCGAGCAGGCATCGGGCCCGTCACCTCGAGGCCGACTGGTTCGCCGAGGACGACCTGATCCTGGTCATGGACTCCGCCAACCTGCGTGACGTGACGTCGACGGCACCGACGAGCGCCGATCGATCCCGAATCCGGATGTTTCGTGCATCCGATCCGGACGCCGTCGGCGATCTCGACCTGCCCGACCCCTGGTACGGCGGCCAGGATGCATTCGAGCAGGTGCTCGACACGCTCGAGCGCACGGCCGACGCCCTGGTCGAGCAACTGCGGCTCACGATCGACTCTGCCTAGCGGCTCCGCGGTGGTGATCGGCGCGCCGGCGACGTACGGTGTGATGCGATGGCACGGATGGGCACGATCGCAGCGCGCGCCGAGTCGTTGCTGGGTGCAGCAGTCGTGGCCACGACGCCCGTCGCCGGGGGTGACATCTGCACGGCGACCCGGCTTCGGCTCAGCGACGGGCGCAGCGCCTTGGTCAAGACGCGCCCCCATGCCCCGCCAGACTTCTTCGAGGTCGAGGCTCACGGCTTGCGCTGGCTGGCCGAAGCCGGTGGCGTGCACGTGCCAGACGTGCTCGCGGTCTCCGACGACTGCCTCATCCTCAGCTGGGTTGAGCCCGGTCGGCCGGGCACCGACGCGGCCGAGTCCTTCGCCCGCGAGCTGGCGCGCACACATGCGGCCGGCGCCGAGCACTTCGGGGCCGATCGTGACGGCTACATCGGGCTTGCACCGTTGACCAACGCAGCGGCCGACTCGTGGCCGGAGTTCTGGGTGACGCGGCGGGTGCTGCCCTACGTGAAGGTGGCTCGCGACAAGGGCAGGATCGACGGCGACTCCGGGACCACGATAGAGCGGCTGGCCGACTCGATCGACAAGTTCGCCGGCCCAGAGGAGCCGCCGAGCCGATTGCACGGCGACCTCTGGTCGGGCAACATCGTCTGGAGCGCCGACGGCTCGGGGTGGGTGGTCGACCCCGCGGCCTACGCCGGACATCGCGAGACCGACCTGGCCATGCTTGCGCTCTTCGGTGCGCCGCACCTGTCACGACTGATCGAGGCCTACGACGAGGCCGCTCCCCTGGCCGACGGATGGCGCGACCGGGTGCCGCTGCACCAGATCCATCCGCTGCTGGTCCACGCGATCCTGTTCGGCGGCTCATACGGCGCCCGAGCCGGCGCTGCGGCCCGGTCGGTGCTGACCGGAACCTCTGGAGCATCGTGAAGCGGTCGTCTGGCCGGACAGAGCCCACATCCCCAACAACTACGCCCTGACTTGACCACTCTTAGACACATCTCAGAAGTTCATGGCACGCTGAATGCATGCGAATCATGGTCGTGGACGATGACCGTGCCGTGCGTGACTCGCTGCGCCGTTCGTTGGAGTTCAACGGCTACGAGGTTGCGCTTGCCAACGACGGAGTCGAGGCGCTGGCGCGGATCAACGGCATCGAGCCTGACGCGCTGATCGTCGACGTGATGATGCCGCGGCTCGACGGAATCGAGACGACCCGTGCATTGCGCGCCGCGGGGAACGACCTGCCCATCCTGGTCTTGACCGCGCGCGACTCGGTCAACGACCGCGTCGACGGCCTCGATGCGGGCGCCGACGACTACCTCCCCAAACCGTTCGCGTTGGAGGAGCTGCTGGCTCGCGTGCGCGCGATGCTGCGTCGACGTACCCTCGGCACGGAGGAGGGCCAAGACGACGGTCCGCTCGCCTTCTCCGACCTCACCATGAACCCGGTGACGCGCGAGGTCGAACGCGCGGGCCGACCGATCACGCTCACCCGGACGGAGTGGGACTTGCTCGAGTTGTTCATGCGCCGGCCCAAACGGGTTCTTGAACGCGCGTTCATCCTCGAAGAGGTATGGGGCTACGACTTCCCCACCACCGCCAACTCGCTGGAGGTGTACGTCGGGTACGTCCGGCGTAAGACCGAGGCCGACGGAGAAGACAGGCTGCTGCACACGGTCCGCGGAGTCGGCTACGTGCTGCGCGAGACACCCCCGTGAACCGAATGTCGATGGCGGCCCGCATCTCGATCCTGGCGGCCGCCGCTGTCGGTCTGTCGGTCGCTGCTGCAAGTCTGGCCGCCTACATCACCTTGAGCACGCAGCTGCACCACCATCTCGACGACTCATTGCTAACCCGCGCGACCCAGGCCAGCCGATCCAACGTCGTCACCGAGCAGACCCTGCAAAGCGTCCCGGCAGACCTGCTGGGAGCCGCCGACATCCGTATCTACCTGGTCTACGCGAACGGCACTTTCGTCTGTGCCGGGACGTCGTGCGCCAACGACCCGTGGGTCACATCCCTCACCTCGGCGGAGCTGACTGTCGCGAAGTCGCAGCAGGGCCACGCCTTCGTGACCCTCAACAACGATGGCGAAAGCCTGCGTGCGGTCACCGTCCCGTCCGGAAACGACACCGCGTTGATGTTCGTGGAGTCCGCGGAGTCGATCGAGCGAACACTGGAC
>JBOHDU010000442.1:0-5682 GCA_050700615.1 Nocardioidaceae bacterium | reverse complement strand
GCTTACGCCGAGTACGCCGACTCGATGAACATCACCGCGATCAAGTACCTCAACCGGCTGTCCGACCTCCTGTTCATCCTGGCCAGGTATGCGAACCGCGGGCGCGGGGACGTGCTCTGGAAGCCAGGCGGCGAGCGCGGCTAGTCTGCCATCCATGGACATCAGCAGCTCATCTGCGATCGTCACCGGGGCCGCCTCGGGTCTGGGTGCGGCGACCGCCGCCGCGCTCGCAGCGAAGGGAGCGAAGGTCTTCGGCCTCGACCTGGCTGCGGCGATCGGCTCGTCAGATGCAACGGCCGCCATGACTCTCGTGGAGACCGACGTGACGCAGGAGAACCAGGTCCGTGCCGCCGTCGCTTCGGCCGCTTCGGCCGCACCCCTGAGGGTCGTGGTCAACTGTGCCGGTATCGGGACCGCCGGTCGGATCCTGTCCAAGAGCGGCCCGCATGACCTGGCGCTCTTCCGGAAGGTCATCGACGTCAACCTGGTCGGGACGTTCAACGTGCTGCGGCTGGCCGCTGAGGCGATGACGAAGACCGACCCAGTCGACGAGGAGGGCCAGCGTGGGGTCGTCGTCAACACCGCCTCGATCGCGGCGTTCGACGGCCAGGTGGGTCAGGTCGCCTACGCGGCGTCCAAGGCGGGCATCGTCGGCATGACATTGTCGGCCGCTCGAGACCTTGCCAGTTTCGGCGTCCGCGTATGCACGATCGCGCCGGGCATCGTCGACACTCCGATGCTCGCGGGTGTCAATGACGAGTTCCGGGCCACCCTTGCCGGGGGTGTGCCGTTCCCCAAGCGGCTGGCCCGACCTGCCGAGTACGCCCAGCTGGCGCTGGCGATCGTCGAGCACGACTACCTCAACGGCGAGGTGATCCGGATGGACGGGGCGCTGCGGATGGCGCCTCGCTGACACCGACACACGGCCCACGTGAACACTGGGTCGGCTGCACCTCGTGGCCTCGAAATTGCGGCCGGGACTGCCGTGTTCGACCCCGGCAGCTCCGTCGATGTGAGATGTCGCACGCCGTGGACGAGGAGGGATCCGCCTACTGACGTATCACGGACCCACCGTCGACCTCTAGCAAGGGTGTCGTTACGACGGGCGGCAGCGGGAGATTGGGCGGAGTGGGACGTGAGCAGTGACTCCCTGAAGCCTCATCCGCCCGAGGCCGAGGCACAAATTCCCTCGACACGGACTCAACGACAAGGCAACCTTTTGGGTACCTCGTCCGTCGTAGATAGTGAGAGCGCAGCACACCCGCGGGGAGGTGCCATGGTCGTCAGCTCGACCACGAGGGACACAGTCAGGCTGGGATCCCACCTGGATGTGCGTAATGTCGCGCATATCCGCACGACGCTCGACGAGTTCATCGAGCGCGCCACCGATGACATCGTCATCGACATGACTTCCCTCGAGCTGATCGATGCTGCCGGGCTCGGGATGCTGACTGCTGCGCACCTGCGCTGCGAGCGGTCCGGCCACCGGCTGATCCTGGTCAACTGCAGCATGCAGGTGCGTCGCGTGCTGGCGGTGACCCGGCTCAACCGGATCCTTCACGTCGACCGCCAACACCTGCTGTCGGCCTGACTGCGGCACCTGTCCCGAGCCAGACCGCCACCTGTGCGCCCTGCCCGGCCTGCGCAGCCGCCGCGAGGTGACCTGTTCGCCAGGTGAGACACCTAACAAGCCGGTTACCGGCCGGTTACCTGGTCGTAGTCTCCTGGGATGGACGAGAACCCCCGCCGCGAGCAGCCGTGGGTGATGCGCACGTACGCGGGCCACAGCTCGGCGGGGGACTCCAATGCGCTCTACCGGCGCAACCTCGCCAAGGGGCAGACCGGTCTCTCGGTGGCCTTCGACCTGCCGACCCAGACCGGCTACGACCCCGACTCGGCGCTGGCGCGCGGCGAGGTTGGCAAGGTGGGCGTGCCGGTGCCCCACCTCGGTGAGATGCGTCGGCTCTTCGACGGCATCCCCCTCGCGCAGATGAACACGTCGATGACGATCAACGCGACCGCGATGTGGCTGCTCGCGCTGTACCAGATCGTGGCCGAGGAGCAGGGCGCGGACCCCGCGGAGCTCGCCGGTACCACCCAGAACGACATCATCAAGGAGTACCTGTCGCGCGGCACCTACGTCTTCCCGCCCCAGCACTCGCTGCGGCTGACCACCGACCTGATCGTCTACACGGTCGCCGTGATGCCGAAGTGGAATCCGATCAACATCTCCAGCTACCACCTCCAAGAAGCCGGGGCAACCCCCACTCAGGAGGTTGCCTTCGCTCTCAGCACTGCGATCGCGGTGCTCGACGCGGTACGCGACTCCGGGCAGGTCGACGCCGAGTCCTTCGGTTCTGTGGTCGGTCGCGTCTCGTTCTTCGTCAACGCGGGCGTCCGCTTCATCGAGGAAATGTGCAAGATGCGCGCGTTCACGCAGCTCTGGGACGAGATCACCCGGGACCGTTACGGCGTGACCGACGCGTCGCGTCGCCGGTTCCGCTACGGAGTCCAGGTCAACTCACTCGGTCTAACCGAGGCGCAACCGGAGAACAACGTCCAGCGGATCTTGCTCGAGATGCTGGGGGTGACCCTGTCGAAGCGCGCGCGAGCTCGGGCAGTCCAGCTCCCGGCGTGGAACGAAGCACTCGGCCTGCCCCGGCCCTGGGACCAGCAGTGGTCGCTGCGCATGCAGCAGGTGCTCGCCTACGAGTCCGACCTGCTGGAGTACGACGACATCTTCGACGGGTCGCCGGTCATAGAGGCCAAGGTGTCGGCCCTGGTCGCCGCCACTCGCGATGAGATGGAGCGGATCGAGCAGCTGGGTGGAGCGGTCGCCGCGGTCGAGTCCGGCTACCTGAAGCAGGAGCTGGTCGCGTCACACGCCCGGCGTCGGGCCCGGATCGAGTCCGGCGCCGACACTGTCGTCGGCGTCAACGCGTTCGTCGAGACCGAGGACTCGCCCCTCATCGCAGACCTCGAGCGGGCGATCCAGTCGTCGGACCCGAAGGCGGAGGCCGGCGCCGTCTCCGGCCTCCAGGCGTGGCGCGCTCAGCGGGATCCGGTCGCGGTCACCGACTCGCTGCTGGCCCTGCGGGCCGGGGCGAAGTCCGGCGACAACCTGATGGCAGCGACGCTTCGCGCTGCCCGGGCCGGAGCCACCACCGGCGAGTGGGCGGGCGCCCTGCGCGAGGTCTTCGGTGAGTACCGGGCTCCGACGGGTGTGTCGGCGGCAGTGGGGGAATTTGTCGCCGCCGCCGAGCTGGACAACCTCCGCAATGCTGTGCGCCGCACCGGCGAGGACCTGGGCGGACGGTTACGGCTGCTGATCGCCAAACCAGGGCTCGACGGACACAGCAACGGAGCCGAACAGATCGCGGTCCGGGCGAGAGACGCCGGCTTCGAGGTCATCTACCAAGGGATCCGGCTGACACCGGCCCAGATCGTCTCGGCTGCCGTCCAAGAAGACGTCCACTGTGTCGGTATCTCGATCCTGTCGGGATCACATCTGGAGCTGGTTCCGGTGATCGTGAATGGGCTCAGAGACGCCGGGCTCGACGACGTGCCGGTCGTGGTCGGCGGCATCATCCCGCCGGCTGACGTGGAGACCCTGAGGGCAGTCGGTGTCGCGGCCGTCTTCACGCCGAAGGACTTCGGCCTGACCGAGGTCATTACGCACGTCGTGGCGGCGATCCGGGCGGCGAATGGCTTGCCTGCTCTGCCCTGACCGCAGACCTCCGATCGCTTCCCCTAATCGAGCAGACGATCGAGGGCGCGGAGCTTGTTGGTGGCATCGAGGGCGGCGACCTTGTAGGCCTCCGACAGCGTCGGGTAGTTGAAGACCGTGTCGACGAGATAGTCGATCGTGCCGCCACAGCCCATCACGGCTTGGCCGATGTGAACCAGATCGGTCGCTCCTGTGCCGAACACGTGGACGCCGAGGATCGACCGGTCGACGGCATGGACCAGGAGCTTCAGCATGCCGTAGGAGTCGCCCACGATCTGCCCGCGTGCCAGCTCGCGATAGCGGGACCGGCCCACCTCATACGCGACGGACGCGGAGGTGAGCTCGGCCTCGGTACGGCCGACGTAGGAGATCTCCGGGATCGTGTAGATGCCGATCGGCTGGAGATCGCCGAGCGACGGCGTCGGCTCACCCATCGCGTGCAGAGCGGCGAGCCGGCCCTGCTCCATGCTGGTCGCGGCCAGGGCAGGAAAGCCCAGCACGTCTCCTACTGCGTAGATGTGCTCGACCGACGTCCGGTAGTGCTCGTCGACGACGATCCGGCCGCGCTTGTCGGCCGAGAGGCCCGCGTTGTCCAAGGCGAGCTCGCTGGTGGCGCCCTGCCGGCCGGCGGAGTACATGACGGTCTCGGCGGCGATCCGCTTGCCGCTCGCCAAGGTGGTGATGGTTCCGCGGTCCCCGACCTCGACCCTGTCGACCTGCTCGCCGAACCGGAACGACACGGCCAGGTCCCGCAGGTGGAACCGCAAGGACTCGACGATCTCCTCATCGCAGAAGTCCAGCATCGACGAGCGCTGGTCGACCACGGTGACGTTGGTGCCGAGCGCGGCGAACATGGAGGCGTACTCGATGCCGATCACGCCGGCACCAACGACCAGCATCGAGGCGGGGATCCGCTCGAGCGCCAAGATGCCGTCGGAGTCGACGACATGCCGGCCGTCGAACTCGACCCGCTCGGGTCTGGCAGGTTGGGTCCCCGGCGCCAGCACGATCTTGTCCGCCGAGACCGTGAGCCGCTCGCCACCATCGACAAGCATGGTGTTCGGGTCGATGAAGCTGGCGGTGCCGACAAGCAGGTGGATGTGGTTGCGCAGCAGCTGGTTGCGCACCACCTCGACCTCGCGACCGATGACGTGCTGGGTGCGGGCGGTCAGGTCGGAGACGGAGATCTCGTCCTTGACCCGATAGCTGTCGCCGTACATGTCTCGCTGTGCCATCCCGGTGAGGTAGAGCACTGCCTCACGGAGGGTCTTGCTGGGGATGGTCCCGGTGTTGAGGCAGACGCCGCCGACCATGCCACGACGGTCGACCACCGCGACCCGCTTGCCGAGCTTGGCGGCGGCCACCGCGGCACGCTGTCCGCCCGGGCCGCTGCCGACCACGAGCAGGTCGAAGTCGTACGTCCTGTCGCTCACGCGACCATCGTCGCCGTCCCGCACCGCCATGGCAATCCAGTGGTCACGACCAGGTCACCACGGGGCGTTGTTCGACCCCGGCGAATGTGCGGCGCTGACGACAGCCGGTCAGGATCGCCTGCTCCTGCGTCGCGAGCGAACAGTGGCGCCGATGCGGTTGACTTGCCGCATGACCGACTGGCAGCGGCTGCAGGCCGCGACCGCCGACCTCGAGTGCCCGTTCGCCGCCGTCGACATGGACGCGTTCGACACGAATGCCGAAGACCTCGTCCGTCGCGCGGCCGGGCTGCCCATCAGGCTCGCATCCAAGTCGATCCGCTGCCGTGAGCTGATGACCCGCACGCTGGGTCGCCCGGGGTTCCGCGGCGTGATGGCGTACTCACTTCGGGAGGCGATCTGGCTGGCCGAGTCCGGGCTCGACGACATCCTGGTCGCCTACCCGAGCGCGGACCGTGCCGGCTGGCGGGAGCTGAGCTCCAAGCCGTCGGTCGCCGCGGCGGTGAGCGTGATGGTCGACAGCTC
>JBOHDU010000441.1:0-7407 GCA_050700615.1 Nocardioidaceae bacterium | reverse complement strand
CTGACCGGCTACGAGCTCAAGCAGCGAGCCGACGCCACCCTGCGCTTCTATTGGGTGTCCCCCGCCATGAGCCAGGTCTACACCGAGCTGGCCCGGCTGAGCGAACACGGCCTTGTCAAGGCTCGCGACGAGCCCGGCGGCGGCCGCCGAACCCGACGCTATGGGATCACCGTCAAGGGGCGTCGCGACCTCACCCGCTGGCTGCAGACGGCTCCGGTGGGGTTCCCTGCGCTCAAGCACCCGGTAGCGCTTCGGCTGCTCCTCGGCCACCTCGTCGACGCCGAGTCGACCCGGCGGCTGCTCGAGGAGTACCTCGAAGCACTCGCCGTACGGAGGGACGAACTGCAGCGAGTGCACGACTCGCTGGACGACAGAGCCGGCACCGCGGACGATCCCTTCCGCTTCCCGAGGATGGTCTCTGACTGGGGTCTGGAGTACTACCAGGCCGAACGGGAGACGATCGAGAAGCTGTTGGCCCGACTGAGTGAGCGCTGACCGAGTCCGCAAGCCGGGCACCCGACTTCGCACTGTCGGAGCGGTTGGTATCAGTTCACCTGATTGAGCAGCGGCTCACCAGCGGACAAGCGGCGCAGCTGCTCGCCCACCAGTCGATAGGCGCGAGGCCACATCGCCGACGATGCGCCGCCGACATGAGGGGTGATGATCACCCCCGGCGCGCTCCACAAGGGGTGCCCCGCGGGGAGTGGCTCGGGATCGGTGACGTCGAGCGCCGCTCTCAACCGGCCCGACCGGAGCTCTGCGATCAGGTCGTCGGTGACCACCACGGCACCCCGGGAGACGTTGACGAGCAACGCCCCGTCGCGCATCCGGGCGAGAAACGCCCGGTCGACCATTCCGGCCGTCTCGTCGGTGATCGGCACGATCACAAGGACGATGTCGGCTTGGGGCAGCAGGATCGGGAGCTCGTGGCTGGCCCGCACACCCGGCCGGGCCGTCCTCCCGACGAGCGTGACCTCACACTCGAAACCGGACAGGCGACGTTGGACCGCATGGCCGATGTGACCGGCACCGACGACGAGCACGTGCTGGTCGGCCAGAGACGACGACATCTGCTGGTCCCAGACCTGCTGATCCTGGGCTCTGACCAGGTCGGGCAGCCGCCGCTGGGCGGCGATCATGAGCCCGACGGCCAGCTCCGAGGTGGCCGCGTCGTGGACACCAGCCGCGTTGCAGAGGGTCACACCAGGCGGGATCACCGGCACGATGTGGTCGACGCCCGCGGTCAGGGTCTGCACCACCCGAAGGTGGGGCAGCGAGGAGATGACTTCGATCACCGCCGCCGAGAAGCGGTAGGAGGGCACGTAGAACTCCGCGTCCCTGGCGTTGTCGGGCCAGTCGTCGACGGCGTCGGCCACGACCACGTCGAAGCCGGACGGGACCGCGCTCAGGTGGTCCGTCGAGAACGGAAGCACAACTTTCACGACTCGAGTCCGTGATCAGGTGAGCTTGGACATGATGAGCTCGCGAACCCGGCCGGCGTCGGCCTGGCCCTTCATCTCCTTCATAACCGCCCCGATCAAGGCACCAGCCGCAGCAGCCTTCCCGGCGCGGATCTTGGCGGCGACGTCCGGGTCGGCGTCGATGGCCCGGTCGACGGCCGCCGACAGCGCGCCCTCGTCAGAGACCACCTCGAGCCCGCGAGCCGCGACGACCTGGTCGGGACCGCCTTCCCCAGCCAGCACCCCGTCGAGCACTTGGCGTGCCAGCTTGTCGTTGAGACGCCCGGAGTCGACGAGCGCCTGCACCTCGGCGACCTGCTCCGGAGTGATCGACAGCTGGTCGAGCTCGACTCCGGCGTCGTTGGCGCGCCGCGCGAGCTCAGACAGCCACCACTTCCGAGCGGCGGCAGGCGTGGTACGAGCGGCGATCGTGCGCTCGATCAGGTCGAGCGCGCCGCCGCCTACCACGTCGCGCATCTCGAGGTCGGTGAATGCCCACTCGCTCTGCAGCCGGGCCCGGCGATCCGCCGGCGGCTCGGGCAGCGTGCCGCCGAGCTCCTCGACCCACGCCCGGCTGGGCGCGATCGGCACCAGATCGGGCTCGGGGAAGTAGCGGTAGTCCTCGGCCTCCTCCTTGGGCCGCCCACTCGTGGTCACGCCGGTGTCCTCGTGCCAGTGCCGGGTCTCCTGGGTGACCGTGTCACCCGCGACCAGGACCGCGGCCTGTCGCGATACCTCGAAGCGGACCGCACGCTCGATGGACCTGAACGAGTTGACGTTCTTGGTATCGGTACGGGTGCCAAGCGGGGCCGACGGGGCAGGACGCAGCGAGAGATTGACGTCACAGCGCAGCGAACCCTGGTCCATGCGCACGTCGGAGACTCCGAGCCCCTTGACCAGCTCCCGCAGGTGAGACACATAGGCCCGCGCAAGCTGGGGGGCCCGAGTGCCGGCTCCGACGATCGGCTTGGTGACGATCTCGATCAGCGGAATGCCCGCGCGGTTGAAGTCGAGCAGTGAGTGGTCGGCCCCGTGGATGCGGCCGGTGGCACCACCCACGTGCAACGACTTGCCGGTGTCCTCCTCCATGTGGGCGCGCTCGATGTCGACGCGGAACGCCGCACCGTCGAGCTCGACCTCGGTGAACCCGTCGAACGCGATCGGCTCGTCGTACTGAGACGTCTGGAAGTTCTTGGGCATGTCGGGGTAGAAGTAGTTCTTGCGGGCGAATCGGCACCAGGAGGCGATCTCGCAGTTGAGCGCGAGCCCGATCCGGATCGCGGACTCGACCGCCTTGCCGTTGACGACGGGAAGGGCTCCAGGCAGCGCGAGACAGACCGGGCAGACCTGGGTGTTGGGTGGTGCACCGAAGACGGTCGAGCAGCCGCAGAACATCTTCGAGCTCGTGTTGAGCTCGACGTGCACCTCGAGCCCGAGCACCGGGTCGAAGCGGGCGAGCGCCTCGTCGAAGTCCAACAGTGTGTCGGCGGTGGCGGTCACGCCGTCACCTGCAGCTCCGGCGCCTTGGCCAGCAGCGGACCTCCCCAGCGGTCGTGCAGCATGGCCTCCATCGCGGCGCCGACGCTGTAGAGCCGCGCGTCTTCGAGCGCCGGCGCAAGGAACTGGATGCCGGTCGGAAGTCCGTCCTCCTCGGCCAGCCCACTGGGCACCGAGATGCCGGGCGTGCCAGCCAGGTTGGCCGGAATCGTGGCGATGTCGTTGAGATACATCGCCAGCGGGTCCTCAATCCTCTCGCCGATCTTGAACGCCGTGGTTGGAGCCGTCGGCGACGTGAGTACGTCGACCTGCTCGAACGCCCTCGCGAAGTCGCGAGCGATCAGCGTGCGGACCTTCTGCGCCTGCCCGTAATAAGCGTCGTAGTAGCCGCTGGAGAGCGCGAACGTGCCCAAGATGACGCGACGTTTCACTTCGGCGCCGAAGCCTGCTTCGCGAGTTGTGGCCATCACCTGCTCCGCGCTGGCGGTCTCGACGCCGTCGGGAAACACCCGGATGCCGTAACGCATCGCGTCGTAGCGGGCCAGGTTGCTGCTCGCCTCGCTCGGGAGGATCAGGTAGTAGGCGGCGAGCGCGTAGCGGAAGTGCGGGCACGACAGCTCGACAACCTCCGCCCCGGCATCGACGAGCAGCTGGACGGCCTCCTCGAACCGCGCTCGTACCCCGGCCTGGTAGCCCTCTCCACCGAGCTCGGTGACGACCCCGATCCGCAGCCCCTTCACGTCGGCGCGCCGAGCCGCCGCGGCCATCGAGGGCCAGGCCCGGTCGATGCTTGTCGAGTCCATGGGGTCGTAGCCGCCGATCACATCGTGCAACAGCGCCGCGTCGAGCACCGTTCGGCTGACAGGTCCTGCCTGGTCCAGGCTGCTCGCCAACGCGACCAGGCCATAGCGGGAGACCCCACCGTAGGTCGGCTTGACCCCCACCGTGCCGGTGACCGCTCCCGGCTGGCGGATCGAGCCACCGGTGTCGGTGCCGATCGCGAGCGGCGCGGCGAAGCCTGCAACGGCGGCAGACGAGCCCCCGCCCGAGCCACCCGGAATCCGCTCGAGGTCCCACGGGTTGTGGGTCGGGCCGTATCCGGAGTGCTCGGTCGAGCTCCCCATGGCGAACTCGTCCATGTTGGTCTTCCCGAGTATCGGCAGACCGGACTCGCGGAGCTTGGTGACCAAGGTGGCGTCGTACGGCGGGACCCAGCCCTCGAGGATGCGTGAACCGGCAGTGGTGGCAAGCCCCTTGGTCACGCAAATGTCCTTGACCGCGATCGGAACGCCCAACAGCTCGGGCAGTCCGCCGCCGGCGGCACGCCGGGTGTCAGCGGCGGCCGCTTGGGCGAGCGCCCCCTCGTAGTCAACCTGGAGGAAGGCGTGCAGATCGGCGTCAACGGCGGCGATCCGCGCCAGATGCGCCTTGGTCACCTCGACCGACGACGTCTGCCTCGCCGTCAGAGCCGCAGCAAGGTCCGCGGCTGACAGACGGGTCAGGTCGGTCACTGCTCCTCCCCGAGGATCCGCGGGACGCTGAACCGCTGCTGGTCGACGGCGGGAGCGGCAGCCAGCGCTTCTTCGGGCGTCAGGCAGGGGCTCAGCTCGTCGTCGCGAAACACGTTCTGCATCGGCAACGCATGCGACGACGGCGGGATGTCGTCTGCGGCGACCTCACTGACCGCGGCGACGGACTCGAGAATGACCGCCAGCTGGGGAGCCAGCCGGTCGAGCTCTGCGTCGGTCAGGTCGATCCGGGCGAGGTGCGCCAGCTTGGCGACCTCGTCCCGTGTCATGGTCGGCTTCGCACCCGGCATGCGGCAATCCTAGTGGTGGCCGGCGCCGCGGAACGGCTGGGCTACGAGCACTGCGCGGACGTTTCGATGACAGCGCGCTGTCCGTCGAGCGTGCCCGACCTGGCGAGGGTGTCGTAGACGACCCAGCCCAGCGTGAAGATCAGGGCCAGCAGCGCCACCACGACCGCCATCACGACCACGAACGTGTGGCGGGTGCGGTCGGGTTGCGGGACACCCAGCGGGTCGACGCCGTCGGGCAGGCTCGCCGCTGGACGCTCACCTGGACGGTCCGGCACCCCGTTGGTCACGGCTCCCCGATCTGGGCGACCTGGCGGGCAGCCTCGGGCCCGTCCCCGAGCAGCACCGCGAAGCCTTCCTCGTCGAGGATCGGGACCTCGAGCGAGACGGCCTTGTCGTACTTGGAGCCTGGCGCCTCGCCGACGATCACGAACGCTGTCTTCTTCGAGACCGACGAGCTGGCCTTGCCGCCGCGAGAGACGATGTCCTCCTTCGCCTGGTCGCGCGACCAACCGGCGAGCGATCCCGTGACGACGAGCGCGAGGCCCTCCAGGGTCCGCGGCACCGACTCGTCGCGTGCGTCGGCCATCCGAACCCCGGCCAGGCGCCACTTGCGCACGACCTCGCGGTGCCAGTCGACCGCGAACCACTCCACGATGGCCTCGGCGATGATCGGACCCACGCCGTCGGTGTCGGACAGCTCGACGACCGAGGCCTCCTCGATCGCGTCGAGCGAGCCGAAGGCCTCGGCCAGCGCTCGAGCCGCGGTCGGTCCCACGTGCCGGATCGACAGCCCGACCAGCACCCGCCACAGTGGCCGGTCCTTGGCGCTGACCAGGTTGTCGAGCAGCCGGTGGCCGTTGGCGGACAGCACCGCGTCGTCGCCCTCACCCTTCTTCGGTGCGCGGGTGAACAACGGCGCCGCAAGCAGCCCCTGCTCGTTGAGGGAGAACAGGTCGCCCTCATCGGTGATGACCCCGGCCTCGAGCAACGCTGTCGCCCCCTCGAAGCCCAGGGCCTCGATGTCGAACGCTCCTCGTCCGGCCAGATGGAAGACTCGCTCGCGCAGCTGCGAGGGGCACGACCTGGCGTTGGGGCAGCGGATGTCGGCGTCACCCTCCTTCTCCGTCGCGAGCTCGGTGCCGCACGACGGGCAGTGGGTCGGCATCGCGAACTCGTGCTCGTCGCCGGTGCGAAGATCGACCACCGGCCCAACGATCTCGGGGATCACGTCACCCGCCTTGCGCAGCACCACCGTGTCACCGATCATCACCCCCTTGCGGCGCACCTCCGACGCGTTGTGCAAGGTTGCGAACTCCACCGTCGACCCAGAGACCCGCACCGGCTCCATCCGGCCGTAGGGCGTCACTCGGCCGGTGCGCCCGACGTTGACCTCGATCGCCAGCAGCTTGGTGGTGACCTCCTGCGGCGGGTACTTGAAGGCGATCGCCCACCGCGGCGCCCGCGACGTCGACCCCAGCCGCCGCTGCAGCGCCACCTGGTCGACCTTGACCACCACCCCGTCGATCTCGTGCTCGACCTCGTGCCGGTGCTCGCGGTAGTAGTCGATGAACACCTGCACCGCAGCAAGGTCGGGCACCACCTTGGCCCGGTCGGACGTCGGCAGCCCCCACGCCTTCAGCGCGGCATAGGACTGCGACTGCCGCTCCGGCTCGAACCCCCGCCGTGCACCGAGCCCGTGGCACACCATCCGCAGCGGCCGGCTCGCCGTCACCCGCGGGTCCTTCTGCCGAAGCGAGCCCGCCGCCGAGTTCCGCGGGTTGGAGAACGGCGCCTTGCCCGCCTCCACCAGCCCCGCGTTGAGCATCTCGAACGCCGACACCGGGATGAACACCTCACCACGAACCTCGACGAACCCGGGCACCGGGAACTCGTCCCTGCCCTGCAGCCGGTGTGGGATCCCCTCGATCGTGCGCACGTTGGGCGTCACGTCCTCTCCCACCCGACCATCGCCACGGGTCGCACCGCGCACCAGCCGGCCCCGCTCATAGGTCAGGTTGATCGCCAGCCCGTCGACCTTCAGCTCGCACAGGAACTCCGCGGCCTCACCCGCATCACGCGCGACCCGCGCTGCCCAGGCAGTCAGCTCCTCCACCGAGAACGCGTTGTCCAGGCTCAGCAGCCGCTCGGCATGCTCGACCGCGCTGAACTCCGTCGACACCGAGCCGCCGACCTTCTGCGTTGGTGAGTCCGGTGTGCGCAGATCGGGGAACTCGATCTCCAACGCGTCAAGCTGCTGCATCAACTGGTCGAACTCACCGTCGCTTACGGTCGGCGAGTCCATCACGTAGTAGCGCCATCGGTGACCCTCGACCTCCTCGGCCAGCTGCGCATGCCGCTCCCGCGCCTCAGGCGTGGCCGCGGTCGGAGCGTGCGCTCGCGACTCGGGAACCTCGTCGGTCATATATCCATCCTGCCTGATCGCTTCGACGCGAGTCGTGACGACCGTGGGTTGTTCGAGCCGATCCTCCCCCGGACTCTCGACCGAGCACACCGGCGGCAGCCGCCCCAAGGCGCGATCAGCCGGCGAGCGCCTCGGCGGCAGTGCGGCTCAGCGTCAGCGCCTTGCGCGCCCAGGCAGGCGAGGCTCCGGCGAGCCCGCAGGTCGGCGTC
>JBOHDU010000440.1:0-6861 GCA_050700615.1 Nocardioidaceae bacterium | reverse complement strand
ACCGAGCGGTGGGTCGCCCACGTGGTCGTCGTCGAGCCATTGCGCGATGGTTGCTCGCATCTCGGCCTCGTCGGCGACCCGATGCACCGCCGGTGTCAGCCACTCCGTGACCTCCGCGACTCCGAAGATCCGCAATGCTGCCGTTGCGTCGTCGAGTCGCCAGCTCTCGAGGCCGAGCCGGGGAGTCGTGAGTGCCGTGCTGACAGTCTCCATTGGCTGACTCCTCGAGACGTCGGGACCTCGGTGTCCTCTCCAACGAACGAGCGTGCACGATCCTTCCCGCTCGAACCAGTCAGATCCGTGAGTCTGTGGCGCATGCTTTCCGGCGGTTGGCGGCAGACGTTCCGGTCCTCGGCGAGGGAGGCGCGACGGTCGGCCGGATTGACTAGGTACTGCGCATGGCTCGTCTCGTGCTCGAACAGCTGACGGACCAGGTGATCGAGCGGTCGGTCGGGCGCGAGATGTTTCGCCGCGGGCAGGGCTAGCTCGCAAACAGGACCTGTTCGCCAAGGTCATGGACGAGGACGCCTTGCTGTCCGCGCCCGTGAGCGCAGACGACGTGAAAAGCTCTTCAGCGTGACCTGAGTGGTTGGTTACGGCGTCCGCGTGCGGCGCGGGACGGCGACTCCCAGCAGCCCGAGCAACCGCCCCACGTTGACGGTCCAGCCGACGCCGAAGACGTGGGGGGTCATCAGGGGCGCGTCCGGATTCCACAGCCGGTCCTCGACGCGCTCCCAGGTGGGCTTGCGCAGGTCGTAGGGGACCATGCCGCACACGTGGCCATGCCCCTGCCGCTCAGCCGGCGGCAGCCGCCGTTCCTTGATGATCGCGGCCGCGAGCAACCCGGCCGCGCCGGCGAGCCCGACGGAATCGCGCTTACGCATGGGCTCAGCCTAGTCCGTCGGGATGGGGCACTGTGGACTCGGCAGCGCAGACACGTCGCCTAGCCTGCAACGCAGGGCTGCTTCCAGCCGTGCCCGGCGGTGACTCCGTTGTGCTTGACCTGGGCACGTCCAAACGACTCTTCGACCGGCATCAGCGGCTCGCACTCCGTCTACGAGACGGCGGCTGCGTCTGGCCCGGCTGCGACCGGCCACCGGCCAGGATCGACCCCGCCAGAAGGCCACTACGCAACCAACGCTTCACTCACGACCCGGCTGACTGACCGGGCCCGCTGTTGCCTCAGGCCGACGCTTGGAAGGCCGCGTACCGTTCCTCGAGCCGTTCTGGATCGGGCCTCGTGTGTCGGCTGCTGGGAGTCATGATCTTCTGCCCGTCCATGTCTTGTATCCCGTGTTTGAGCATGGGTCCATCGATCTCGTGCAGAACCTCTGCGCGGATCTCCACGATGTGGTCGGGCCGGACTCCGATGATGTTGAGGTCGAACGCAGCGTGATGGATCTTGCACATGGCCAGCCCGTTCGGCACGATCGGGTCACCGTGGGGGAGCCCGTCGGCGATGATGTGGGCAGCGTCCAGTAGCTCCGGGTGCCGAAGCCGGCAGAGAGTGCAGCGGGACTGGTAGGCCGTCAGAACCCGGGCGCGGAACAGGGGCTGATGCAGCCGGACCTTGTTGAGCGTCTCGACGTAACGCTTGGTGTCGGCGGCGATGTCATCTCCAGGGTTGACCAGCCGCTGCCCCTGGTCGACAGCGATCACGAACTGCAGTGCGTTTGGCTCGTCACCCACTATCCAGACTGGATAGAGCGGATGGTAGAGACTCGGGGCCACTCCAACAAACCAGAGAAGGGGGAGCCCGTCGAGGTACGCCCTCCTCAGCGCGCGGTTCTCCGCATGCATGGGATCCTCGCCACGGTACTTGTACCGGATCAGCCCGTCGTCCCCCTCCGCATCCTCGTATGGTGGCCGCTTACCTGGCTCGGTGTAGACGGTTCGGATGGACAGAGCCGCCCTCATGGTGGTCGGCTTCCGGATACCTCGTTGGCGGTCCATGAGCGGGAGCCGGTGACCGGCATAGACGAACTCCGAAAGCTCCGCCTGGCTCATCAGGTCTGCCCGCCGCCCGTCCAGCCACCTCATAGCGGACTCGCGGATCAGCCTGCTGACATCCGCTTCCGACATGTCAGTCGTTCTACCAGCTTCGGCGCGTGCGTGTCAGGGGTTCGTGCTCGGGTCGCCAGACTGACCCTCTACAGCTGACTGGGCCTGGGAACTTGCGGCCAGCCCACCCAACTGCTTGCTTGACCTGCGATCTGAACCCCGCCCCGAGGCACGATCGGCGTGACTGTTATATCGCGTCGCAGGGACAGTTTTCGGTTGGGAAGCGTCGGTGCGTGCGCTTAGATTTGGCACATCAGGATTGGCTGCGCAGCCGCAGCCGGGCAACCCGCAGTGAGAGGCGTCCTTCATGAACTTTGAGCTCCAGCTCGTGTCCGTCCCAGTGTCGGACGTCGATCGCGCCAAAGCCTTCTACACCGAGCACGCAGGCTTCGACGCCGATGGGGACTTCCAGGTCAACGACTCGATTCGCTTCGTGCAGCTGACACCCCCCGGGTCCGCCTGCTCGATCGCGATCGGTACCGGGCTCACCGAGATGGAGCCGGGATGCATCCAAGGGCTGCAGCTGGTCGTCTCCGACATCGCCGCCGCCCGAGAAGACCTTGCTGGCCGGGGTGTCGAGGTTAGCGAGATCCAGGACTTCCCCTGGGGCCGCTTCGTGTTCTTCAGTGACCCCGACGGCAACGGCTGGTCCGTGCAAGAGATGCCGCCTCGAGGCTGACTTCCTCTGCGGGGCAGGCGGCTGCCGAGGCGCGGTCTGTGGAGGTCGCCGTCCCGACTGGATAGGTTGAGGCTCATGACAACTGGCGCGGCCAAGTCGCCGGCCGTCGAGCTCGAGGTTGGCGATCGGACCGTGCGGGTGACGAACCCCGACCGGGTCTACTTCCCCGAGGGCGGGCAGACCAAGCTCGACCTGGTCCACTACTACCTGAGCGTCGGCGACGGGATCGTCCGAGCCCTGCGCGAGCGGCCGTGCATGCTGCACCGTTTCCCAGAAGGACTGGCCGGCGAGAAGGTGCACCAAAAGCGGCTTCCGCACGGAGCTCCACCCTGGATCGAGACGGTCCGGATCGAGTTCCCTCGCTACGGTCGCCATGCCTATGAGCTGTGTGTGACCGAGCTGGCCAGCGTGGTCTGGGCGGTGCAGATGTCCACTGTCGAGTTCCACCCGTGGAACTCACGACGAGCCGACACCGAGAAGCCCGACGAGTGGCGGATCGACCTCGATCCGATGCCTCAATGTGGGTTCGAGACGGTGCGCAGGGTGGCGCACGTCGCGCACGAGATTCTCGACGAGATCGGGGCCGTCGGCTGGCCCAAGACGTCCGGCGGTCGAGGGCTTCACATCTACGTGCGCATCCAGCCGCGGTGGGGGTTCGCCGACGTACGCCGTGCCGCGCTCGCCTTCGCCCGCGAGGTCGAGCGCCGGGCGCCTGCCGACGTCACCACCACCTGGTGGCGCAAGGATCGTGACCCGGAGCAGCTGTTCGTCGACTACAACCAGAACGCCCGCGACCACACCATCGCCAGCGCCTACTCCGTGCGTGGGGTGCCCGATGCGCGGGTCTCGACCCCGATCAGGTGGGAGGAGGTCGACCGGGTCCACCCGCGGGACTTCACGGTCGGGACGGTCCCTGGGCGGTACGCCGAGATCGGCGACCTGCATGCCGGGATCGACGATGCAGTCTTCTCACTCGAGCCACTGCTGGAGTGGGCCGAGCGCGACGAGCGAGCCGGCGCCGAGGAGCCCCCGTCCGCCGATGCCCAAGACCCGTGACCGAGTCAGCGATGCGCCGGGCTGTCTCTTTGTCCGGCCCAATCCCGCGCACCGCGTGCTGGGTGGACCTGGAACGGGATAGGTGGTGAGAACGGGACGCCAGGGACGAGGATGACGGACAGGAAGGAGTGGTGGTGTCGGAGTCGCGAGCGGGGGCGGAATCAGTTCCGCGGGTCGCGGTGCTCGACGACTACCAGGGCGTCGCGCTGTCGCTGGCTGACTGGTCGGTGCTCGACGGCCGCGTCAGCGTGACGGTGTTCGGAGACCATCTCGTGGATGCAGACCAGATCGCAGCGAGGCTTCAGCCCTACGACATCGTCGTAGCGATGCGCGAGCGGACCCCGTTCCCGGCTGCCCTGCTCGCCCGGCTGCCGAGGCTTCGGCTGCTGGTGACGAGTGGCAACCGCAACGCCGCCATCGACGTCGCGGCCGCCACGGTCCAGGGAGTGGTCGTGTGCGGCACCGAGATCGAAAGTAGCTCGACCGTCGAGCTCACCTGGGCGCTGATCCTCGCAGCTGCGCGCAACCTGGAGGCCGAGGTGGCGAACATGCGCTCCGGCAGCTGGGCGACGACGCTCGGAACCGGCCTGGCTGGGAAGACGCTCGGCATCGTCGGGCTCGGGCGGATCGGCTCTGCCGTTGCGAAGGTCGGAGTCGCCTTCGGCATGGAGGTGGTCGCGTGGAGCGAGCACCTGACCCAGGAGCGCGCCGCGCAGGAGGGCGCCCGGTGGTGCCCGCTCGACGACCTTCTCCGGCACTCGGACGTGGTCACGATCCACCAGGTACTCAGCCGCCGCACGCGGGGGTTGATCGGCGTGGTCGAACTTGGCCTGATGAAGCCGACTGCCCTGCTGGTCAACACTTCACGCGGTCCGATCATCGACACAGAAGCGGTCCTGTCAGCACTGCGAGCCGGCACGATCGGTGGATTGGCGCTCGACGTCTACGACGAGGAGCCGCTCGCATCCGACCATCCCCTGCGATCCATGCCGCGGGCGGTAGTGACGCCGCACATCGGCTACGTGACGCGCGAGCTGTTGGCCACCTTCTACCGCGACATCGTCGACGACATCGTGCACTTCCTGGACGGGGAGCCGATTCGAGTCCTGGGCGGCTGAGCCTGCATCTGCCGGCAAACGAGCGGCAACGCGACCTCTGCGTTCGTCTGCCCGGCACCCGCCGGCAGCACCCGAGGGCGCTGCCGGGCCGGCGAACGCCTGACGGGCCGGCCACGGACCGGTAGCCTGACAGGCGCCATGGCCGACCACCACGACCACGGCAACCGCTGCGCAACGCACGATATGGGGTGACTCCATGCGCGTGCTGTTCGCCGACGCGACCAGCCCCGACACGATTACGGCGCTCACAGCACAGGGTCACGAGTGTGTGCTGGAGCCCGATCTGAAGGCCAGGGAGCTGCCCGATCGGGTCGTAGGCTTCGACGTGCTCGTCGTGCGCAGCACGAAGGTCACCGCCGCGGTGATCGAGGGTGCGGATCGGCTGGAGCTCATCGTCCGGGCGGGTGCCGGCACCAACACGATCGACACCCAGGCGGCGGCCGCGCGCGGTGTGCTCGTGGCCAACGTGCCAGGCCGCAACTCGATCGCCGTCGCCGAGCTCACCATGGGGCTGCTCCTCGCGATCGACCGGGCCATCCCCGACAACGTCGCCGATGCGCGGGCCGGTCGCTGGGACAAGAAGCGGCACAGCCGTGCCAACGGGCTCTTCGGCTCGAGCCTCGGGATCGTAGGGCTCGGCGACATCGGGCTGGCCGTCGCCGAGCGGGCGGCGTCGTTCGGCATCGTCGTGCGCGCGGTATCGAAGCCGACCCGCAGCGCCGCGACCGAGGCGAGGATCGCCTCGATCGGAATCGAAGCGGTGGACTCACTTCGAGAGCTGGTTTCCGGATGCGACGCCGTGTCGCTGCACGTGCCGGCCGCAGCGGAGACCCGGGGCCTCGTCGATACGGAGTTTCTGGGCTGGATGCGGCCCGGCGCGATCCTGATCAACACCTCGCGAGGCGACGTCGTCGACGAGGCTGCGCTGCTCACCGCGCTCGACGAGCGCGGGCTTCGCGCCGGCCTGGACGTGTACGCCGACGAGCCCGCGACCGGACACGGCCCGTGGGAGTCACGGCTGGCCGCGCACCCGAGTGTGCTCGCCACTCACCACATTGGGGCCTCGACGGAGCAGGCGCAGCGGGCCATCGCAGCCGGGGTCGTCGACGTCGTGGCGGCGTTCGCGCGGGGAGAGCCGATGAACTGCGTCAACCTCGCGCCGCTACGGATCGGCAGCGCCACGATCAGCATCCGTCACCTGGACCGGGTGGGGGTGCTTGCCGACGTTTTCGAGCTCCTCGGCCGAGCGCGGATCAACGTCGAACACATGGAGAACCGGATCTTCGAGGGTGGCCAGGCCGCTGTCGCGATCATCGATGTGGCCGGCCCGCTGGAGGAGAGCCTGATCGCAGGGCTGCGGGAGGTGGACAACGTGCTGAGCGTCTCGGTCACCCGCCTTCACGCGGCGGCCGGTTGAGGGACCGGCGGACGACGAGTCGGAGCCCGGACCTCCAGGGGGGTCAGCCTGTCAGGCGTGCTGGAGGCAGCGGGTGGCCCAGGGACGTGCCTCGAGTCGCGCCGGGTCGATGGTGGTGCCGCACACGTCGCATCGCCCATAGCTGCCCTCGTCGAGCTTGAGCTGGGCGCGCTGAATCTCCGCGAGCATGGTGGTCAACTTGTCATGGGCCGGGACCGCCGCCAAGCGGTCGACCGCCTGGCTGGTGCCCTCGCCGATCCGCTTTCCGAACGAGATGTTGCCCACCTCCTGTGGCCGCGTCATCTCGGCCAGCTGTTCCTCCAGCTGGGCACGGCGGTCGGCGAGCACCTGTGCGACATCAACGGCCATCCTCCCAGTCTGCCAGCCTGCCCAACCCGGGCGGGAGTATCGCCACCGCGGCGTCACTGTCCGCCCGGGTGGGAGGGTGGACAGCGACACACGTGCTGATCCGCGGCCTGAACCGGATCATGTGGACCTGCGACCCGCTGGTGCGCCGGAACGGATACTTC
>JBOHDU010000439.1:0-2612 GCA_050700615.1 Nocardioidaceae bacterium | reverse complement strand
GTCAGGAACAGAGTCGGTCGCGTCGTCATCACTTCCCTATCTGATCGGTCGCGTCATCATCGCTGACGTCCGCTCATGCCGCTGACGTGTCATCCCGATGAGAGGTTGTCGGCTGGCATCGACGACTACCTCGAAGAGCTACAACGACAAGGAGACGACAGTGAGAGCTGATCGGCATGGATCGGCAGTCATCGAGTTCCCTAACGAACTGGAGGTTGTCATCACTCGACGCTTCGATGCTCCGATCGATCTCGTCTTCAACGTGCTGACCAAGCCAGAGCATGTGCGCAGATGGGGCGCCACACCCCCGGACCAGATGACGGAGTGATCCATCGACCTGCAAGTGGGCGGGGCGTACCGCTCCTCCTTCGTGACCGAGGACGGAACCGTATTCACGTTCAGCGGTACGTACCTGGAGGTCGAGCCACCCATCCGGACCGTACAGACGTGGAACTTCAACTGCCGGCCGGGTGCCGAAGCGGTCGAAACAATGGAGCTGAACGAAGCCGACGGAGTGACCACCTTTACGTGGAAGCTAGCGTTCCGCGACCAATCTGGCCGTGACCGGATGACTGACTTCGACGGCCAGCAAGACAGCCTCGACGCAATCGAAGACATCCTGAGAGCTTTCCCCGACTCGAGCCGCGCCTGAGTACAAGCGCAGGCTCATGCCGCATTCCGCGCGCGGCAGATGCGTCCGCCGAATGACCCGGTAGACGAGGCCTGGTAGGTCGGCTTGGAGCGCAGGGTGCCTCGTCGTCCGTTGTCGGCAGCGAGTGTGCGGAGCGAGGCCGGACATGGTGGTCAGCTGGCGTAGTGGCTGACGAGGCCCACGAGGTTGCCTTCGCTGTCCTTGATGAATGCCTGCCACTCGTCGTGGCCGGCTGGCCCCAGTGTCTCGTCCTCGTGGCTGAAGATCAGATGCGGCTGGGTGTGGATGGTGACACCGTGATCTGCGAGCTCATCGATCCGGGTCCGCACGTCCTGCACGCCTATGTACAGCAACGCCGAGGGGGCCACCCGGTCCAGCAGAAGCCGTGTCCGGCCGAGGCGGAAGAACACAAGGCCAGGGGGATCGAACCTGGCGATGGGCTTCTCGTCCAGCAGGAGTTCGTAGAAGTCGGCGGCACGTTGGAGGTCGTCGGCATGCTGAGCAATCTGAACGAGTTCCATCTCTCACCTCGTGATAGAGCATCTCTACGAATCTGTAGGGATGCTATATCTGACTGGTGGGCCCCGTCGTGCCTCGATGACCGTCAGTGGGCGGTGGCAGCATGACAGCCATGACGGAATACCTGCGCGAAGACTGGAGCAACAGCCGCTTCGAGGAGATCGACTTCAGCCAGTCGCGTTTCCACAACGTCTACTTCCGGAACGCTGTGATCCGCGGCGCCTGGCTCGAGCGGGTGGAAATCGACGGATACGTCGACGGGGTCACCATTAACGGGGTCGACGTCGGCCCACTGGTCGAGGCCGAGCTCGACCGTCGTGATCCCGACCGCTCCCTCGTCCGGCCCACCAACGCTCACGAGTTCAGCGGGGCGTGGCAGGTCGTCGGACGCCGGTGGGACGCCGCCGTGCACCGCGCACGCGCATTACCAGAGGACCTGCTTCACGAGCGCGTCGACGGTGAGTGGTCCTTCATCGAGACACTCCGACACCTCGTGATGGCCACCGACGCCTGGGTGTTGCGTGCGGTCCTTGGCCAGCCAGCGCCCTACCACCCGTTGGGACTGGCACACACCGAGATGCCCGCCGACACCCCCGGCGTGCCGCATGAGCCAGATGCACGGCCCTCCCTCGACGAGGTGCTCGCCGTGCGCGCCGACCGGATGGCGACCGTGGGGCGAGTCCTCGATGAGCTGACCGACGCACGACTCGAGCAGATGACCGAGCCAGTCCCTGAGCCGGGATACCCGGAGTCCATCTCCTTCCCGGTGCGCCGCTGCTTAGGCGCGGTCGTGCACGAGGAGTGGCTGCACCGCGTGTACGCCGAACGCGACCTCAGCATCCTCGAGCGGCGCGCGAGCGGTAGGAACGCTTCCGGGTGACGATCCACAAACAAGGATCGTCACCGGCATCCGAGGTCGGGCGAGCCGTTAGGGCTTAGAGACGGGACACGATCATCGCTGCTCACAGTCTGGTGTACCCCACCGGGCCGACCGCGACACGGGCATTCTTCAAAGACGTGTTGCACTGGGGGCCGTTCGTGAGCGACCATCGTCGAGCAGCAGCAGAATCTGCTCCCGGCGACCCGTCCAACTGGCTGATCTTCGGCACCGGTCCTAGCGAGCTGATGGTTCACCCGACGCGCCGCCGGCAATGCCTGCGGGCGCCCGCGGAACGCCGACTTCAAGTAAAGTGACCGGCTTGCGGTCCGGCAGCTGGCGCCCTGATGATCTGTAGATGCAACCGACGCCTGCGACAGCGAGGCTAAGACGTGCCGTCCGGGCAGTCATCCTGGCCGATGATGACCGTGTCCTGCTGTGCCGCTTCAGCTTGCCGCATCCCGCTGTACCGGCGGGCGCAACGGTCGTGTGGGCGGCCCCCGGCGGCGGCATCGAGCCCGGTGAACTGCCGCAGGCGGCACTGCGCCGGGAGCTGTACGAGGA
>JBOHDU010000438.1:0-3403 GCA_050700615.1 Nocardioidaceae bacterium | reverse complement strand
GAAGGGATGGGCTCATGGTGAGCGCCGTCATCGAAGCGATCGACCTCACCAAGCGATACCGCGACGTCGCTGCCGTCGACGGGGTGAGCTTCGAAGTCGAAGAGGGCTCGATCACTGGCTTGCTCGGCGGCAACGGCGCGGGAAAGACGACCCTGATGAGCCTGATCAGCGGACAGGGGTTTGCCTCTGGGGGGACCGTCCGGGTGTTCGGTCAGCACCCAGTCGAGAACGACCGAGTGCTCTCTCGGCTGTGTTTCGTCCGCGAGAACCTCCCCTACCCGAACAACTGGCGCATCGGCCACGTTCTCCAGGCCGGCCCCTACTTCCATCCGAGCTGGGACATGGAGCTGGCTAGACGTCTCGTTTCCGACTTCGACCTGCCCCGTCGCCGCCAGATCCGCAAGTTCTCGCGAGGCATGGTCTCAGCTGTGGGGATCGTCGTCGGGCTGGCGTCGCGAGCCCCGGTGACGATCTTCGACGAACCCTATCTCGGCCTCGACGCAGCCGCCCGCCACCGCTTCTACGACTTGCTGCTCGCCGACTACGCGAGCCACCCGCGCACGATCGTCGTGTCGAGCCACCTCGTCGATGAGATCGCGAACCTGCTCGATGCAGTGCTGGTGCTTGAGCGCGGCCGGCTGGTGCTCGACGCGGCGGCAGAGGATCTGCGCGGCCGCGCCGTCGTCCTAACCGGCCGCGTCGTCGCCGTCGACGCGCTCGCCCGGCCGTACACGGTGCTGCGGCGCGAAGCGCTCGGGTCGCTCGCTTCGATCACTGTCTTCGGCGACCTTGACCCCGACCTGCGCCACCGCGCCGCCGAAGCGTCCGTGGAGCTGCAACCCGCGTCGCTGCAACAACTCGTCGTCCACGCCGGCGCGCTGGGGACAGCGAGGGCCACTCTCACACCCGATCCAACGCCGCTGGGAGCTCCCCGATGAGCCGCATCCTCGCCGTCACCCGCATGCACTTGACCGACCGGCTGACGCTGTTCACCCTGCCGCCGGCCATCCTCGCGTCCTCGTTTCTCGTCAATATGCTGATCTTCGCGAAGGAGCCCGTCGACTCGCGCACGACGGGCGGCGCTGCCGCGATCTACTGCGTCGTGTTCGTCGCTGCGGTCATGTGCACGGCGCGGGGGGTGACCTTCGCCCTCAGCATGGGTGCGTCCCGCCGGGCGTTCGCGCTCGGCACGGGGCTCGTGGGCGCGCTGTTGGCCGTGACCTTTGGGATCTTCATGCTCGTCCTCAATCGCATCGAGATGGCCACGGGTGGCTGGTGGCTGCACGGTCAGTTCTTCGCACCACTGTGGTTCGCTCATAACGACCTGGCCGCGATCTGGCTTATCCTCACGTTGCCATTCCTCGCCACCTTCCTCCTCGGGGCGTGGGTCTCGACGATCTGGCTGCGCTGGAAGACGGTAGGCATGCTCGTCGGTGGCGTTGTCGCCGTGCTCGTGCTCGGTGGTCTTGCGGTCCTTGCCACGTGGCTCGACGCCTGGGCATCAGTCGGTCACTGGTTCGCCCATCTCACTCCTCTGAGCGCGTCGGGGTGGGTCGCGCTGTTGTGCCTCCCGTTGGCTGGGGCGTCGTACCTAGTGCTGCGTCGCCTCGCCCTGTGACTTGCGTTCGGGTGTTCGATGCCGCATGAGCATGGGCGATACCTTTGAAGTTGAAACATACGCTGGAATCGTGTGACCACGAGCCGCCGCCATCGCCCCGGCGATCCGCCCCTCGCCTGACCAGCATCTACATCCGAACATTCGAAGTGGGCCGTTGTCACTCGTATTCCAACCGAGAGCTCCGGGACGAGTTGCGCCGTCTCCCCGCGGATCAGTGCCGGACCTAGGCGGTCAGACCCGAATCACTTCGATGACCGGAATCGCGTCGTAGTCCCGGTCCTGGGTCACGACGGGTATCTGCTCCACCGCGGCAGTGGCCGCCAGGAGCGCGTCGAGAATCGGCACTCGCCGGCGGCGGCTCCGCAGGTCTGCGGCGATACGGGCGAACTGGCGCGCCACCTCGGCATCGACCGGCAAAGGGTCCCAAGTCGACTCTACGGCCGAGAGGGTCGCCACCCGGCGGGCCCGTTCGGCGTCATCCGCCATGAGCACCCCGAGCGTGAGCTCGGACAACGTCACAACGGACACCTCGGTCTCCGTCACGCCAGCCATTTCGCCCAATGGTCGTCCCGACTCGGTCGCGACGAAGAACGATGTGTCGAGGAGGGCTCTCACGCGTCGTCCGTCGAATCGGACAGCACCCCGCGTACATCGTCCAATAGTCGCGAATCGGAGGCATGGCGCGCAGCGATGGTGAGCGCTTCACCGGCAGGTACCCTCCTTGCGGCGCCGCAACGGCACGATCTCGGCCACTGGCCGGCGGTCGACCGTCACGGTCAGGCGTTCTCCGCTTTCAACACGTCGCAGCACTTCGCTGACCGTGTTGCGCAGCTCGCAAGTGGGGTCGTAGTCGCTCGTGTGCGGGCGCGGAACCGCGGTCCCCGGCCTTGACACACCTCAGCGCTATCGTCCTCAACCAGGACCAAACTGGAGGGCTGTGATGCTTGACTTCACCGGGCGAAGCGGTGACTACGTGGTGCTTGGCGACAACGCCGACGTGCTGCCCAAGCTGCCAGACCAGGCGTTCCAGCTCATCTACATCGACCCACCTTTCAACACTGGGAAGGTCCAGCAACGCCTGATGCTCCAAACCCGCCGATCTGAGAACGGTGACCGCATCGGCTTTGGCGGTCGAAGCTACGTGACCGTCGAGACCGGCCGTAAGTCATACCGGGACGAATTCGATGACTACCTCGGCTTCATCGGACCACGACTCGAAGAAGCTCGCCGCCTGCTCGCCGATGATGGGACCCTCTACTTCCACATCGACTACAGCGAAGCTCACTACTGCAAGATCCTCCTGGACGAGATCTTCGGTCGGGACAGCTTTCTCAACGAGGTCATCTGGGCCTACGACTACGGTGGCCGACCGAAGAATCGGTGGCCCGCCAAGCACGACACGATCCTCGTCTACGTTCGCGATCCAGACCGCTACTACTTCGACCAAGACGCCGTGGAGAGGATCCCGTACATGGCGCCCGGCCTCGTCACGGCAGAGAAGGCAGAGCGTGGCAAGGTGCCGACCGATGTGTGGTGGCACACCATCGTGCCAACCAACGGCAAGGAGAAGACCGGGTATCCAAGTCAGAAGCCCGAAGGGCTCCTTCGCCGTGTCGTGCAGGCCTCCTCTTCACCTGACGGCTGGGTCCTGGACTTCTTTGCGGGTAGCGGCACGACCGGTGCGGTAGCTCGCGAGCTCGGTCGGAGAACTGTCCTCGTCGACAACAATCCGGAGGCGCTCGCGGTGATGCAACTACGCCTGGGGCGCAGCGCAATCACGTACCT
>JBOHDU010000437.1:0-3414 GCA_050700615.1 Nocardioidaceae bacterium | reverse complement strand
CGAGGTCGCCGAGCCCCTTGACTTGTGGCTGCAGGACGGAGCGGACCGGCGCCACGATCACGCTCACCGGCCCGTGGGCGAGGCTCGTCGGGTCGGGATGGCGAAGCCGTCGCAGCACGGCCAACCGACGACCCACCGTGTCGGACCGGGGCGACAGCCGCTCGTGCGGCAGTGTCTCCCAAGCCGGGTAGTCGACCACAGTGTCGGGCTGGACGAGGTCCTTGGCCGCGGCGACGACGTCGTCGGCCTCCCGTGCCGTGGCGGTGACGACCAGGACGGTCTTGGCTACGCCGGGCTCTGGAGCGCTGAGTGCTGCGGTGACGAAAGGTCGGAGCGCCTCTGGGGCGGTCATGTCAAGGCTCGACGGCTCACCCAGCTTGGCAACCTCGAGCACGGCCGCCATCGATGGCTCGGCGGCTACGAGGGACGCAAGCTCCCGCAGTGACATGTGTGTGGCTTCCCGGTGGATGGTTTCGGCACGACACAACGGCCCCCAATCCGCGCTGGGAATGGGGGTGGAGGTGCGGCGCCCAGCCTACCCGAGCCTCCGGACGATGGCCCGCCAGGACGGGTCAGGGATTGCGAGTGGCGAGATTATGCCCCCTGGGTATGACGTCCGCGGTCACGATGATCCCTCGGGAGCGACCGAGCGGACAGCCACGCGGGCGGGCCTCTCGCTGGCCGGCTTCCGTGTGCTCAGCGGGCTACCGGCCGTGCTCGGCCCAGTAGCTGCGGACGAAGGCGCTCACCGGGTCGGCGTACTCCTGGCGGCACACCAGCAGGTCGGGCAGCCAGACGTCTTCCTGGTTGTAGGCCAGCGGCACGCCGTCTGCCCGGCTCGTGTGCAGTCCAGCGGCGCGGGCGACCACGACGGGCGCCGCGGAATCCCACTCGTATTGGCCGCCGGCGTGCACGTAGATGTCGCTCACGTCGCGAACCACCGAGATCACCTTGGCGCCGGCCGATCCCATCGGCACGAGGGTGGCACCGATCTCGTCGGCCAGGACCTCGACGAACGCGGGTGGCCGGGTACGGCTGACGGCGATCCGGGGTGGCCCCGGGGTGCGCTCGACAACAAGCGGTGGTGCCGCAGTGCTGAAGGTCGTCGCCAACCCGGGCTGCGCGACCGCGCCCGCGACGAGGTCCCCCGACTGCCACAACGCGACGTGGATCGCCCAGTCGTCACGCGGTGGCTCGGAGTACTCGCGAGTGCCGTCGAGCGGGTCGACGATCCAGACCCGGTCGCGCGTGAGCCGGATCGGGTCGTCCTTGCCCTCTTCGCTGAGCACAGCGTCGTCGGGTCGGTAGGTAGCGAGAAGCTGCAGCAGGATCTGGTGCCCGAGCTGGTCACCGGCGTCCTTGAGCTGCTTGCCTGCCAACCCCTCGGTGCGGAGCTTCTCGAGACGCTCGCCAGCAACCGTGGCGCACCAGGCGGCGAGCTGGTCGTCGCTGGCGGCAATCGGCTCGGGGGCAGAGGGCAAGGTGGAAGCGTCCGTCATCGGCGCAACTCTGCCACAGACTCTTGGCGTACAGGCCCCGATCACCGGTCGTCCGCTCAATCCGGGCTCTCGAAGCCGTCGCGCGGGCTGGCCCCACCCGACCGGGCACGCGATCGAGCGCGATCCCGGCGGATTCGAGCCGAAGCGCCATACCGCGGGCGGCGTTGGGCCCGCGGGTCAGCTGTTGAAGAGACTCTGAGTCTTGTCGAGCCCAACGGTGAGCAGCGACTCCACGGCATCAGCAGCTCGCGAGACATGCAGGTCGAGCTCGCGCCGCTCGGCGGTGGAGAACGGCTTGAGCACGTAGTCGGCCGGATCCAGCCGGCCAGGCGGACGGCCCACACCGAACCGGACGCGGAAGTAGTCACCGGTGCCCAGCGACTTGCGGATCGACCGCAGCCCGTTGTGGCCGTTGTCGCCGCCGCCGAACTTCACCCGGAGGTCGCCGTAGGGGAGGTCGAGCTCGTCGTGCACCACAACCAACCGGTCGGGGCCGGCCTTGTAGAAGGCCAGCAAGGACGAGGTCGGGCCGCCGGACTCGTTCATGTAGCACCGGCCGCGGCCGAGCACCACCCGTTGGCCCGGGATGCCCCCGAGCCGACCTTCGACGGCCTGGGAGCGCCCGGACTTGTGCGCCTTCCACGACCCGCCGATGCGACCGGCCAGCTCGTCGGCGACCAGATATCCGACGTTGTGCCGGGTGGCGGCGTACGACGGACCCGGGTTGCCGAGCCCCATGACGATCCACCCGTCGTATGTCATGGAGTCTCCCCGCCCGCGGAAGAACCTGTCGAGGATCGCCGCGAGGGTCACTCCTCGGACGGTGCCTCGTCCTCGGCGGACTCGCCTTCGCCCTCGGCGGCAACACCTGCGGTGGCCGCTTCGGCCTCGGGCTCCTCATGCTCGACACCGAGCTCCGCCTCGGCCTCGGCCAATTCGGCCTCAAGGGCCTCGGCGGTCTGCGCCGCGGTCACGTGGACGATCAGGGCCTCTTGGTCGAGCTGCAGCTCGGACCCGGACGCGAGGATGAGGTCCTTGGCAAGGATCTGGGTGCCGACCGCGGCGCCTTCCACGGAGACCTCGACCGATGACGGGATGTTCGTCGCCTCAGCAGCGATCGCCACCGTGTTGTGCTCGACCTGAACCAGAGTGTCGGGTGCCGCCTCTCCCACCACCACGATCGGGATCTCGACGGTGACCTTCTCGCCACGACGGACGATGAGCAGGTCGGCGTGCTCGATGAACCCCTTGATCGGGTCGCGTTGCACCTGCTTGGGCAGGGCCAGCTGGCTCTCCCCGTCGAGCTCGATCGACAACAACGCGTTGGCAGTCTTCAATGCCAGCATCAAGTCGTGTCCGGGCAACGTGATGTGGATCGGGTCGCTCCCGTGGCCGTACAGCACCGCAGGGACCTTGTCGTCGCGGCGGATGCGCCGAGCAGCACCCTTGCCGAACTCGGTACGAGGCTCGGCTTTGATCTTGAGCTCTGCTGGCACGGGGAAACTCCTTGGCGAGATACGAAGCGGCAACGCGGTTGACAGCGAATCGGTCGAACTGGCGGGTTGCCCGGGCGCAGAGCGCGCTTCCGGAGACCGCGTCGATCACGGAGCCCGAGTGCAGCGGATCCCTCGCCGAGGCAACCCTTCGATCTTAACGGTGGTGCCGTCGGACACGAAATCAAACAGGTTCCGTGGGTGGTCAAGGCCGGCTCCGCAGCAGGGCCCGCCGGAGCGGCAACCGATGGGTCGCGAGCCGCGGAGTGGTACGAGGTCGCTGACCGCCTGGGGCTCGAGACCCTGACGGTCAAGAACGTGAAAGCAGCAGGCGAGGGCCGAGCCTGCGACCTCTCGTCAGGCGCGACCGTCGAACAGGCTGGTGACGGAGCCGTCCACGAAGACCTCGCGGATGGCACGAC
>JBOHDU010000436.1:0-1528 GCA_050700615.1 Nocardioidaceae bacterium | reverse complement strand
ATCCCCTCCGGTCCCACGCGGCCGGGATCATCGGCCACATGAACGCCGATCACGCCGACGCCCTCGTCACCCTCTGCCACCACGACGCCGGCCGCCCCGACGTCGCTTCCGCCTCGATGACCGCCGTCGACCGCTACGGCTTCGAGATCATCGCGGATATGGCTGGGGGCCACCGGGACGCGTTGCGGATCGGGTTCCGGACCCCGCAGGACGCAGCGGACGGGGTGCGGCGAGAACTGGTGGCGATGCTGCACGCCGCCCGCTCCCAGCAGTAGCTACCGCCTGCACGCGGGACTCGTCGCAGGGAGCACCGCTGACCGCCGATACCAGCCCAGTCACCCGGCACTCACCCGGCGGAGCGGTGGGGTGCTCTGTTGCGACCGTCACCCGGCGTACCGGGACAGTAGCGGGAGAGTTCTTCACTGAGCATTATGGGGCGCGATCCGTGATGAAGATATGACCCATGATTTCGTGAGCTATCCCGCTGTGAACCGCCCCTGCTGACTTTCGCGTCAGCCGAGGGCTCACGGTCCTGGTCGGCTGGATACGACGGGCGAGCCGTAGAAGCAGCCGACAAAGTAGGGGTATTCGAGCGTCACGTCGTAGTGGTACATGTTGGTCGGCTTGCCATCCCACATCACTGTGCTGGTCCGCCCGTGGCAGGCGTCGAGGTCTGCATCGATCGGCAGGTTGCCCTGGGCGTCTCGCTCGACGTACACCCCATAGCCGTTGAGGGCGTAGCCGACCAGGGTCGACGAGCCCGGGGCGGAGTTCGCCGCCGTGGCCAGGCACGCCGACAAATCGTGATAGTGGTAGATGTCTTTGCCCTGGGGGTGGCCGTCGCAGCTGTCTTGCACCTCGTGGGCGTCAGCGTCTCGGCCGGCGTCATCGAGCGCGTTGAACATGACGACACCGTTGACAAAAACCCCGATGGGACCCAGCGGGTACACGACGGGGTCGCAGCTGGGCTCGGGTCGGCCGGGACGGTCCAGCTCAACGACTGAGCGGCAACGTGGTTGGGGTTGGTGTCGTACTGGTACGCCGGATCGGTGGGAGAGATAGGGAAGTTGCCGGTGATGCCGGGCTTCAGCCCCCCCGGGATGCTGGGCTCGGGCAGATCGTTGGTGGCGAGCACCCTGTTGTCGCCTTGGAGGGTGAAGCTGCCCCTCCACCGCGGAAGTTGAACGTGCAGGTATCTTCGGAGCCGACCGTGGGCGAGCTCGACAGCTTGCCGTCCCCCAGAGGGATCGCCGTTTCGGAGACCGGGCTACCAGGCCATTCGGTCACACCTGAACCGCCAGACACCGAACCGGACGACAGCGATGTGCTCGTCAAAGAAGGCGATGTGGTCGAACTCGAGGACGGCGACCCGCTGGTAGTCGAACACCCAGCCACGCTTACCAGCAGCGTCGCGACCGTCAGACCCAGCACCGGTCCGTTGCGGACCCTCACCCTCGTTGTCCTCTCTCCAATGCAGCCACTCGCAGGCAAAGGTAGCAACGCCGGCCAGGGAGTCCCAGATCAGGGC
>JBOHDU010000435.1:0-1550 GCA_050700615.1 Nocardioidaceae bacterium | reverse complement strand
ATGACAGAAGCGGCCCGCGGCCGGAGAGCTCTCAGGCCTCCGACAGCACGTCGACGAGCTTGCGCCCCTTGCGGCTTGCAAACTTGACCTTGCCGTCAGCGAGGGCGAACAGGGTGTCGTCGCCGCCCCTCCCGACGTTGTGGCCAGGGTGGAAGTGGGTGCCGCGCTGGCGGACGATGATCGAGCCGGCCGTCACTGCGGTGCCGTCGTAGACCTTGACCCCGAGGCGCTGGGCCGCGGAGTCACGGCCGTTGCGGGTCGACCCGCCGCCCTTGGTCTTGGACATCTACTCGCCCTCCGTGGTCTGCTCGGCTTCTCTGGTGATGCCGGTGATCTCGATGGTCGTATAGCGCTGCCGGTGACCCCATGCACGCCTGGCCCGGGTCTTCGGCTTGTAGGTGAAACCGTGGACCTTGGGTCCCTTGGACTCACCGAGCACCCGGGCCGACACGCGAGCGGCGCTCAGCTGCTCCCGCCGCGCCAGCACCGTCGTCTCGTCCACCACCAGGACCGGGTCGAAGCTCACTTCGTCTCCGACTGCGGCGCCGAGCAATTCGACGTCGAGGGTCTGGCCTTCCTCGACGCGCTCCTGCTTGCCGCCCGTCTTGATCACAGCGTACACAGGGCGGGCAGTATAGCCCTTGGGCCTCTAGAGCAGCGACTCGTCGAAGACGATCCCCCGGCCCCCGCAGGTGGGACAGGTCTCCGAGAAGGACTCGACGAGGCCTTCCGAGATCCGCTTGCGGGTCATCTCGACCAGGCCCAGTTCCGAGATGTCGAACACCTGGGTGCGGGTCTTGTCCCGCGCCAGGGCGTCGCGGAAGGTGCTCATCACCTCCGCCCGGTTCGCGAGGATCTCCATATCGATGAAGTCGATCACGATGATGCCCCCGATGTCGCGCAGGCGCAGTTGGCGGGCGATCTCCTCGGCGGCCTCGAGGTTGTTGCGGAAGACCGTCTCCTCCAGGTTGGACGTTCCGACGTTCTTGCCGGTGTTGACGTCTATGACGGTGAGCGCCTCGGTCCTCTCGATGATCAGCGAGCCTCCCGACGCCAGCCATACCTTGCGGTCGAGGGCTTTGTGGATCTGCTCGTGGATGTGGTATCGCTCGAACACCGGCAGCGGGTCGCCGGCCTCGCCGGCCCACTCCACCCTGTCGGCGAGCTCGGGGCTGATGCTGCCCACGTAGTCCCTGACCTCTTCGAACAGCTCCCGGTCGTCGATCACCACCCCTCGGTAGTCCCGGTTGAACTCCTCGCGTATGACCCTCACGGCCATGTCCGGCTCCCGGTACAGCAGGGCCGGTGCCCGCGAGGACTTGGCCAGTGCGTCTATGCGCTCCCACTGCTGGAGGAGCCTGCCGACGTCGCGGCGCAACTCGTCCGCCGTGGCCCCCTCCGCCGCGGTGCGCACGATCATGCCGTGACCTTCGGGCCGGATCTCGTCGAGGATGCGCCGTAGCCTTTTGCGCTCGTCGTCGCCGAGGCGCTTGGAGATCCCGTATGTGTCGTTGCCCGGGATGAGGACCACGAACCGGCCAGGCAGGGAC
>JBOHDU010000434.1:0-2342 GCA_050700615.1 Nocardioidaceae bacterium | reverse complement strand
CAACAAGGGCGTCAACCCCGACGAGGTCGTGGCCGTGGGCGCCGCCCTACAGGCCGGGGTGCTCAAGGGCGAGGTCAAGGACGTGCTCCTGCTCGACGTCACCCCCCTGAGCCTCGGCATCGAGACCAAGGGCGGCGTGATGACCAGGCTGATCGAGCGCAATACGACCATCCCCACCAAGCGTTCCGAGGTGTTCAGCACGGCGGAGGACAACCAGCCGTCGGTCATGATCCAGGTCTACCAGGGCGAGCGCGAGATGGCGGCGCGCAACCAGTTGCTCGGGAACTTCGATCTCACCGGGCTGCCGCCGGCACCGCGTGGAGTCCCGCAGATCGAGGTCACGTTCGACATCGACGCCAACGGCATCGTGCACGTGTCCGCGAAGGACCGCGGCACGGGTCGCGAGCAGTCGATGACGATTACGGGTGGCTCGGCCCTGAGCAAGGACGAGATCGACAAGATGATCCGTGACGCCGAGCAGTACGCCGAAGAGGATCGCCAGCGCAAGGAGGCCGTGGAGATTCGCAACACTGCAGACACTGCGGTCTACTCGACCGAGAAGTTCATGTCTGAGAACTCCGACAAGATCCCGACCGATGTCAAGTCCGAGGTCGAATCCGACGTGGCCGAGGTCAAGAAGGCGCTCGAGGGCGAGGACACTGACGCGATCTCTGCGGCAGCCGCGAAGCTGGCCGCCTCCAGCCAGAAGATGGGCGCGGCGATGTACGCCAACGCCGACAGCGGTTCGTCCGCGGGACCGGACGCGTCGTCTTCAGACGACACCGCGTCCGCCGAGGACGACGACGTGGTCGACGCGGAGATCGTCGACGACGGCCAAGAAGCCAGCAGTGGGGATGAGAGCAAGTGACATTCGACCCTGAGAAGGGCGCGCCGTCGGAAGGGCCGGTGATCCGCGACAAGCGGCGCATCGATCCCGAGACCGGCGAGGTCAGGGAGCGGCAGGAGACTGCCGCTCCCGGCTCGCCGGCAGCTGGCACCGTCGAGCCCGATGCGCTCGCCGAGGCGGAGCGCGCACTTGCCGAGCGGACCGCCGACCTGCAGCGACTGCAGGCCGAGTACGTCAACTACAAGCGCCGGGTCGACCGCGACCGTGAGTCGGTGCGCGAGGCTGCCGTGGCACATGCACTCAGTGCCCTGTTGCCGGTGCTCGACGACATCGGGCGGGCACGGGAGCACAACGAGCTCACCGGTGGTTTCAAGGCGGTGGCGGAGTCCTTCGAGCGGATCGTTGCCGGGCTCGGGCTCGAGAGGTTCGGTGCGGCGGGCGACCCGTTCGACCCTCGGATCCACGAAGCACTGATGCACAACTACTCCGAGGACGTCGACGGGCCGGTCTGTCAGACGATCCTCCAGGTCGGCTACCGGTTCGGTGACAGGATTGTCAGGCCGGCGCGGGTAGCCGTCGTGGAGCCGCAGGAGGCTCCCGAAGGCGCGATGCCCGACGGTGGCACCGCACCGGGCGGCGACGCTGCCGAGGCAGAGCCGGCCGACGGCACCGAAGGACAACGCTGAGCAACGAGAGAAGGAGGTCCCTGCCGTGAGCCCTGCTGACTGGGTGACGAAGGACTTCTACAAGGTGCTCGGCGTGTCCAAGGACGCCTCGGCTGACGACATCAAGAAGGCGTACCGCAAGCTTGCGCGCGCCAACCACCCCGACTCCAACAAGGGCGATCCCAAGGCAGAGGAGCGCTTCAAGGAGATCTCCGAGGCCTATTCGGTCCTCTCCTCGCCGGAGAAGCGCAAGGAGTACGACGAGCAGCGGTCCCTGTTCGCCGCGGGTGGGTTCCGGCAGCCCGGCTCGGGCCCAGGAGGTGCGAACTACGACTTCAGCGATGTCTTCGGCGGGCGCAGCGACGGTGGATCGTTCAGCGACCTCTTCGGCGGCCTGTTCGGTGGTGGGCGTACTCGCACCGCACCACGTCGCGGCCAGGACATCGAGTCCGAGACCTCGCTGTCCTTCCTGCAGTCGCTCGAGGGCGCCACGGTCTCGCTACGACTGAGCACCGACTCGGCATGTCCCGCCTGTTCGGGTACCGGCGCCCGGGCGGGCACGATGCCGCGCGTCTGTCCGAACTGCCAAGGCTCGGGAATGCAGACCTCGAGCCAGGGCGGCGTGTTCTCCATGACCGAGCCGTGCCGCGAGTGCCTCGGCCGGGGCCTCGTCGTCGACGATCCCTGCCCGGTCTGCCATGGCTCGGGTCGCGGCGTCTCGACAAGGTCGATCCAGGCGCGGATCCCGGTCGGGGTGAAGAACGGCCAGAAGATTCGGTTGCGGGGCAAGGGTGGCAAGGGTGAGCACGGCGGACCCAACGGCGACCTCT
>JBOHDU010000433.1:0-5913 GCA_050700615.1 Nocardioidaceae bacterium | reverse complement strand
GTCTCGGTGAGGGAGCGCACCAGCCGGCCACTCAGCAGCTCGGCCGCGGCCGCGCTGAGCCCGATCAGGCCGAGGCTCACCGCGCCGATGAGCAACAGCCAACGCACCAACCCGGCATGCAGGGCATCGTCGGAGAGGAAGTCGCTGATCGTGACCGTGCCGCCGGAGGTGCTGGCGCGCACCTCGATGAGCTTCCCACCGACATCGTTCGACGTCGATGGCCCCGAGATGTATCCGGGAGGCGCATTGTCGTCGGCGTCACCGTCGCCGTCGGGGCGACCAGGGTCATGCCCGTTCGCTCCGACGATCGTCCCGTCGGGAAGCTCGACCGCGAGCTCGCCGACATGGGTCCGGGCAGACCTCACCAGGTAGTCGTGAATCTGGCCTGGCCTGGGCTGGCCGGCGCTCACAAAGTACGCGAGCGCCTGCGCCTCGTCCTGGGCCTGACGCAGGGCATGATCCTCGATGGAGGACTTGACGACCAGGGCGAGCGGGATCGCGAAGCCGAGCACGACCAGCGTGGTCATGCCGACGACCACCAACAGGATCCGGCGGCGCACGTCAGTCCTTCGTCCCGCCCACCGGGTGTGTGTCGGCCGCGGGCTCGGCCGACCCCGCAGCCGACCCCGGAGCCGACATCCGGATCCCTACGCCCCGGACGCTGTGCAAGTAGCGGGGGTTGGCGGCGGTCTCCCCGAGCTTGCGGCGCAGCCAGGAAAGGTGGACGTCGACGGTCCGGTCTCCGCCGCCCCAGGGCTGCTGCCAGACGTCGGCGAAGATGGCCCGCTTTGTCACCACCTCGTCGGCGCGGCGGGCCAGACTGACCAACAGGTCGAACTCCTTGCGGGACAGGTCGAGCTGGCTCCCGTTGATCGTCGCCTCCCGGCTGCGGGGGTCGATCTCGATCTCTCCGACTCGGATCCGCTGGTCCGTCTCGTCGACATCGGGCGAGCCGACCCGGCGCATCACCGCCCGGATCCGGGCATCGATCTGTGCTGCGGTGAACGGTTTGACGACGTAGTCGTCGGCACCGGCATTCAGCAGTCGCACCATGTCGGCGTCCTCGTCCCGCGCCGTCGCCACGATGACCGCGACGTGGCTCAGCGACCGGATCATGGCCAGTACGTCGGCACCGTCAAGGTCCGGGAGGCCGAGGTCGAGCAGCACGACCTCGGGCGCACCCTTGGCCACCAGCGCCAGAGCCTCCGCGCCAGCCGGTGCGGAGACGACGACATGCCCACGCGCGCGCAGGTCGCGGGTCAGCGAGGCGCGGATGCCGGCGTCGTCCTCGACGAGCAGGACCTGGGCCATGCGGGAAGGATAGCCAGCGGCACCGGGCGAGCCAGCGGACTACGCCCTCGGATCCGGGGTGCTCACCCTGATCCGAGGTTAATGCGCGGAGTCGACGGCGGCCCGGAGCGCCTCGACCCGGTCAGTGCGCTCCCAGGTGAACTCAGGGAGCTCTCGACCGAAGTGACCGTAGGCTGCGGTCGTGACGTAGATCGGCCGCAGCAGGTCGAGATCCCGGATGATCGCCGCGGGTCTGAGGTCGAACACCTGGAGGACCGCGTCGCGGATCTTGTCGACCGGGACTGCCTCGGTGCCGAAGCACTCGACGTAGAAGCCGACCGGGTGGGCCTTGCCGATCGCGTAGGCGACCTGGACCTCGCACCTTCGCGCGAGCCCGGCAGCGACGACGTTCTTGGCGACCCATCGCATGGCGTAGGCGGCGGAGCGGTCGACCTTCGACGGGTCCTTGCCGCTGAACGCGCCACCTCCGTGGCGGGCCATGCCGCCGTAGGTGTCGATGATGATCTTCCGGCCGGTTAGCCCGGCGTCGCCCATCGGCCCACCGACCTCGAAACGTCCCGTCGGGTTGACGAGCAGCGAGTAGTCGCTGGAGTCGATGTCGAACTGGCTGAGGACCTCGTCGACGACATGTTTCTTCACGTCGGGCGCCAGCATCGCGTCCAGGTCGATGTCGGCCGCGTGCTGGCTCGAGACCACGACCGTGTCGACGCGCACCGGGCGGTCCTGGTCGTCGTACTCGATCGTCACCTGGGTTTTGCCGTCGGGCCGCAGGTAGGCCATCGTGCCGTCCTTGCGCACCGCCGAGAGCCGCTCGGCCAGCCGGTGCGCGATCGTGATCGGCAGCGGCATCAGTTCAGGTGTGTCGTCGCAGGCGTAGCCGAACATGAGGCCCTGATCTCCGGCACCTTGCCGGTCGAGCGCGTCGAGCGATCCCTCCTTGCGCTCCTCCCATGACATGCCGACACCCTGCGCGATATCGCCGGACTGGCTGCCGATGCACACCAAAACCCCGCACGACTCGCCGTCGAAGCCCTTCTTCGACGAGTCGTAGCCGATGTCGAGGATGCGCTTGCGCACCAGCTCGGCAACCGGCACGTAGCCCTCGGTGTTGACCTCACCGGCCACGACCACCATGCCCGTCGTGATCAGCGTCTCGACCGCCACTCGGCTGGTGGGATCGAGCGCGATCATGGCGTCGAGCACGGTGTCGCTGATCTGGTCGGCGATCTTGTCGGGATGACCTTCGGTGACCGACTCAGACGTGAACAAACGACCTGTCAACGGACTCTCCTCAATGCGGGGGACAGCGACTCGCCGGGCGCGGAGTCGGTGCTAGGTGCCACCAGGATATCGCCAGACCACCCCGATCCCCCGCATCCCGTCTCGCCCACGCCTCGTGCCGAGTCGCGGGCAAGGTGCGCCGGACTGCGATTCCCTGGTGACGGGGCATCGCGACGACGCCGGGCATCGCGGTCTACCACCGCGAGGCGACCTGGTCCCAGATCAGGTGGGCCAGATCCAGCTTCGACCCGGGGCCGGCGTGGAGCGGCGGGCGGTCGTGGGCCAGGATCACCGCGTCGTTGTCGTCGGCCCCGAACACCGCGCCCCCGCTCACGTCGTTGACCACCAGCAGGTCGCAGCCCTTGCGGGCCAGCTTGGCCTGGGCATGCTCCAAGACGCCTGCGCGCTCGTCGCCGGTCTCGGCAGCGAACCCGACCAACACCTGTCCAGGGCGGGACCGAGCAGCGACCAGGGCGGTCAGGATGTCGGGATTCTCTTCCAGCTCGACCGCGGGAGCGCTTCGGTCGGCGCGCTTCTTGATCTTGTGGTCGGCCACCTGGACCGGCCGGAAGTCGGCCGGTGCCGCAGCCATCACGACAGCATCGGCGTCGGGCGCGGCGCCGAGGACCGCGTCGTACATCTCCTGGGTGGATACGACCGGCACGACCTTGACCCCAGCGGGCTCGGGCAGCTCGACGTTGGCGGCCACGATCGTGACGTCGGCGCCTCGCGCCGCGGCCGCTTGCGCCACCGCCCAGCCCTGTCGGCCCGAGGAGCGGTTGCCGAGGAACCTGACCGGGTCGAGGTACTCCCTGGTGCCCCCGGCCGAGACGACCACGCGGTGGTGCGCCAGATCGGGGGCAAGGGCGCCCCGGCGCAGCACGTCGACGGCCAGTTCGAAGAGCTCCTTCGGCTCGGGCAGTCGCCCGGGCCCGGTGTCGGCGCCGGTCAGCCGCCCCTGGGCCGGCTCGACGACCAGCACGCCCCGCGAGCGAAGCGTCTCGACGTTGGCGCGGGTTGCGGGGTGCAGCCACATCTCGGTGTGCATGGCGGGCGCGAGCAGCACGGGGCAGCGGGCCGTCAGCAAGGTTGCGGTGAGCAGGTCGTCTGCTCGGCCGTGGGCTGCCCTGGCGAGCAGGTCGGCCGTCGCGGGCGCCACGACCACGAGGTCGGCGCGTTGGCCAAGGCGCACGTGCGGCACGGTCGCGACGTCGTCGAACACGCTGCTCGTGACCGGCTTCCCCGACAACGCCTCCCAGGTCGCCGCCCCGACGAACCTCAGAGCTGACTCGGTGGGGACGACGGTGACGTCGTGCCCGGCCTCGGTGAACCGGCGCAGCAGTTCACACGTCTTGTAGGCGGCGATGCCACCGCCCACGCCGAGGACGACGCGCCGCCGGCTGCCCAGGTCTTCGGCCATGGCCGGATGATGGCACCGAGCGCGAGTCGATCAGGTCGACTCGGGCTCGGGCTCCTCGTCCTCGAATGTCAGCTTGTCGGCATTGATCTCGCGGAGCGAGATAGACAGCGGCTTCTCCTGGACGTGAGTGTCGACGAGCGGCCCGACGTACTCCAGGAGCCCCTCACCGAGCTGGGAGTAGTAGGCGTTGATCTGGCGCGCGCGCTTGGCGGCGTAGAGCACGAGCTTGTACTTCGAGTCGGTCTTCTCAAGCAGCTCGTCGATCGGAGGATTGGTGATCCCCTCGGCTACCGGCTGGGTCGCTGACACGCAAAAGCCTCGCTTGCAAAGATCGGTGTTGGGCCGACGACGGGGCCCACTGTCGAGATCAGGAATCGCGTTGTCGGTCTTTCACGCGAGCCTGACCCTGCATCAATGCTACCAATTCCTCGGCTGCCACGTTAACTTCGCGGTTCACGACCGTCACGTCGAACTCCGCCTCGGCGGCCAACTCCACCCGGGCGGTCTCGAGCCGGCGGGTCCGTTCCTTCGCACCCTCGGTGCCGCGGTGCTCGAGCCGGCGCACCAGCTCGTCCCATGACGGCGGCGCCAAGAAGACGAACAAGGCGTCCGGCATCGTCTTCGCGACCTGGCGAGCGCCCTGCAGGTCGATCTCGAGCAGCGCCAGCCGACCGGTGTCGAGCGCCTGCTCGACGGCCCGCCGCGGCGTACCGTATCGGGCCGATCCGTGCACGACGGCCCACTCCAACAGCTCGTCGTGGGCGATCAGATCGTCAAACGCCACGTCGTCGACGAACCAGTAGTGCACCCCGTCGACCTCGCCGGGACGTGGGCGCCGAGTCGTTGCCGAGACCGAGATCCACACGTCTGGGTGGGCGAGGCGGATCTGCTGGGACACCGCGCCCTTGCCGACGGCGGTGGGGCCGGCAAGCACCGTCAGCCGACTCCGACGGTGACCGGGCCCGCTGTCAGGGGCGGTTGCCAAACTCGCGCTCGAGAGCGGCGACCTGGTTGGCGCCGAGGCCGCGCACCCGGCGCGACTCGGAGATGCCCAACCGCTGCATCACGTTGCGGGCCCGCACCTTGCCGAGGCCGGGCATGGCCTGCAGTAGGTCGAGCACCCGCATCTTGCCAATCGCCTCGTTGCGCTGACCGTCGTGGACGATCTCCGGCAGTGAGGCGCCGGAGTTCTTCAGCCGGTTCTTCACCGCGGCCCGCTCTCGTCGCACGACAGCGGCCTTTTCCAACGCTGCTTGACGTTGCTCGGCGGTCAGCTCTGGCACAGCCACGACATCTACCCCAGTCGTTGAACGGTTCTCTTGCTCGGAACTTATCGCGGGTGCCGACACCGGGGCAACGGCCCCGCACTGCAGAACCGCCCTACGTTCGACGGTCGAGCCCGGCCTTCCACACCCTAGTGCTGTGTCTCCCACCTGACGATTCGCGGTCTGGATCGACGGGAGAGGCGCCACTGATGCCGGTCCGCTCGACCCGACGCCCTGCGGCCCGCTATCGGGTCACAACGCCCGAACCGACGCCATGACGGCGACGGCGGCCGACCGGAGGGCGTCGGCCGACGGCCCCGTTGCGAGCACGGCCCGCGACGTCGAGGGCAACACATCGGAGGTGACGCCGGCGAAGATCCGGCGTAGGTCGTCGACACTTCCGCCCTGGGCACCCAGACCAGGCGCGAGCAGCGGACCGTTGACGGCCAGGTCCTCGTCGGTCGAGGCCAGGTTGGCGGCGACCACCGCACCGACCGAACCGGGCGGCTCGGCGCGAGCGTTCTCGGCTCGCACCGAGGCCAGGACCGCACCGGCGACCGTCCCGCCGGACTCGGCCTTCGCGTGCTGCACCTCGGGTCCGTCAGGGTTGGAGGTGAGCGCCAGGACGAACACCCC
>JBOHDU010000432.1:0-3054 GCA_050700615.1 Nocardioidaceae bacterium | reverse complement strand
CACCCACTCACCCGCTTCGCCCCAGATCGGGGCGCGAGACTCAGACGGCTTCGGCGACCGCCGAGCCGACAAGGGCGGAGTGCTCTTCGCGTGCCGCCATGAGGAGCCCGCGCCATGAGGTCACGTTCGGACGTCGACGCAGAAGGGCCCGGCGCTCGCGCTCGGTCATGCCTCCCCAGACGCCCCACTCGATGTTGTTGTCGAGAGCCTCCGCCAGGCACTCCGTGCGAACGGGACATTGGGCGCAGATCTGCTTAGCCCGGTTCTGGGCCGCGCCACGGACGAAGAGCTCGTCGGGCTTGGACTGCTTGCAGGCCGCTGCGTCCGGCCAATGGTCATTCCACGTCATGTCGTGCCCCTACCGAGAGAAGGATGGTGCTCCAGGGGTAACATTTGCTGAAATCTCCTGAGGCGACCCTTACGTTAGGCAACATGGACGGCTCGGCATCAGGCCCGAAGGGCTCAACCTTCCTAGTCATATCGGACTAGTCGCTTCTGGCCCTTTTGGTGCTGGATGCACCACTTCGCGCCTGCTCGTATGAGGGGTTCGCAGCACCAACGCGACATTTGCCCAGGCCAGCCGCCGAATACGACTTCTGGATGCGTGTCACGTACCCTGATAGTCATGCTCAGGCTTCGTCGCCCTGCCCGACACGAGGGTGGGCTGGTGCACCAGCTCGTCGTGATCGCTGGCATCAGCGTCCTCTCCGGCGTGCTTATCGCCGGACTGGCGCTCCCGTGGGTCGGGATGTTGGCCCAAGGGGCGCAGAAGTCGGCCGAGGCGGTGGAGAGCTTCCCGCTCAAGCTCAACTTCGAGCCGCTCAGCGAGCGGACCCGGGTCGTCGACGCCCAAGGTCACCGGTTGGCCATCTTCTACGACCAGAACCGCGTCTACGCGCCCCTCGCCAAGATTGCGCCGGTGATGCAACGGGCGATCGTGGCGATCGAGGACGCTCGCTTCTACCAGCACGGCGCCATCGACGTCAGAGGCACCCTGCGTGCGCTTGTCGAGAACCAGCTGAGCGGCTCGACGGTCCAAGGCGGCTCGACCATCACCCAGCAACTCGTGAAGCTCACTCTCCTCGATAACGCCACCAGCGTGAAGGGCCAGCAAGCAGCGACCGCGGATAGTTACTCGCGCAAGCTGGAGGAGCTCCGGTACGCCGTCTGGGTGGAGGAGCACCTCACCAAGAAGCAGATTCTCGAGCACTACCTCAACACGGCCTACTACGGCGACGGTGCCTACGGCATCCAGTCTGCGGCCCACCACTACTTCTCGACGTCGGCCTCCAAACTGACCCTTCCCCAGGCGGCGATGCTCGCCGGGATGGTGAAGAACCCGACTGGCTACGACCCCACGATCTACCCGCAGGCCGCCACCGACCGCCGAGACACGGTCATCGACACGATGCTCAAGCTGCACGACATCACGACCCAGCAGGCGACCGCCGCGAAGGCGAGCAAGCTTGGATTGAAGGTCAGGTACACCTCCAACGGCTGCATAACCTCCGAGGCCCCATTCTTCTGCAGCTACGTGTACAACTACCTGCTCACCGATCCCGCCCTCGGCAAGACTCCCGAGCAGCGCAAGCACGCCGTCTTCACCGGCGGCCTGACGATCAGGACGACGCTCGACCCCCGGTTCCAGGCGGCCGCCGACCACTCTGTTGCCAACCACGTCTACCCCACCGACCCCATCATCGGCGGGCTCGCCATGGTGCAGCCAGGCACCGGCTACGTTCGAGCCCTGGCCCAGTCCAAGCCGATGGGGTCGAACAGCAAGAAGGGCCAGACCTTCATCAACTACACGGTGCCCGGCAACCTCGGCGGCTCGGGTGGGTTCCAGTCAGGATCCACCTTCAAGGCCTTCGTGCTGGCGACAGCGATCAAGCAGGGCATCCCGCTCAACAAGACGATCCTGTCTCCCCCCACCATCACGGTCAACCAGAGCGCCTACCGCGTCTGCGGCGGGAAGCACTACCAGTCCAACCAGCCCTACACGGTCAGCAGCTCCACCACGAGCGGGCTGATGAACCTCATCACGGCGACCCAGCAGTCGGTCAACACGTTCTTCGTTCAGCTCGAGGAGCTCACCGGCCTCTGTGCGCCCTGGCACCTGGCGGAGCAGATGGGTGTCGCACTCGGATCCCAGTCGAGGACGATGGTGCCGTCCTTCACGCTCGGCATCGCCGACGTGAGCCCGCTCGCGATGGCCGGCGCCTACGCGACGTTCGCCAACCGTGGCGTCTTCTGCGCTCCCACTCCGATCATGCGCATTCGGGACCGCGACGGCGAGATCATCCCGACCGGTGGGCCGCAGTGCAAGCGGGTGCTGCCGACCTCGACCGCCGACGCGGTCAACCTCGTGCTCAGGGGCGTCATGCAGCCGCCCGCGGGCTTCGGCTACGTCAACAACATCGAGCCCAACCAGCCGTCCGCGGGCAAGACCGGGACGACCGAGAACGCTCAGGCTGTCTGGTTCTGCGGCTACACGCCCAACCTTGCGGCCGCTGCGATGATGGCGGGCGTCAAGCCCAATGGCGACCCGCGCTCGCTCATCGGGCTGCCCTTGCACGGCACGACGCTCTACGACGCCACTGGGTCCGGCACCGCCGGGCCCATGTGGGGCGATGCGATCAAGGCCATTGAGAAGTGGCTGCCCAACACCAACTTCCACCCGCCCAACCTGCAGCAGGTCCAGGGGCAGCCCGTCTCCATCCCGTCGTTCTTCGGTGACAGCGTGCAGCATGCCGCCGCAGCACTGCGCAGACTGGGCCTCAACCCCCAGGTCTCCTACTCGGTGAACTCGAAGGCGCCGGTCGGCTCTGTCGCCTACACCAGCCCGGCATACTCGGCCTTCACCGGAGACACCGTCTTCATCTACGTGTCGAACGGTTACACGCCCCCGCCCCCGCCGCCGACCAAGACCCAGCCGACGCACGGCGGCCCGACCACCGGGGGACCACCAACCACCGGGGGACCACCAACCAAGGGCCACCACCAGGGCAACGGTCAATAGCAGCGGCTGGCTTCTGTCCAGCCTCAGCGCGGGGC
>JBOHDU010000431.1:0-2654 GCA_050700615.1 Nocardioidaceae bacterium | reverse complement strand
CCATGAAGCCCACCACGAGCAGGGCGACGGCGATGGCGATGAGGGTGTGCTTGAGGACCAAGTCGGAGCCGATGTGACGGATTCCTGCCATGAACTCCTGGCGCCACTCGCCCTCCTCGCGCGTCGGGCGCTCTTCCCGCAGCTTCAGCGCGACCACGGTCGCGGCAGCGATCACGAACGAGGCGATGTCGACGACGGCCACGGCGCTACCCCCCAGCCAGGTGTAGAGGCCGGCCCCCAGCACCGGCCCGAACAGCCGTAGGCCCTCCTTGGTCGTCTGCAGCGAGGCGTTGGCGTCGACCAGCATGTCCTCGGGCATCAGCTCCTTGAGCAGGCCGTTGAGTGCAGCCGGCAGCACGGTCCACGACACGCCGTACAGGAGTGCCACAACGTAGATGATCCAGACGTCGGCGCGGCTGTGGACGGCGAACAGCGGCAGCAGCGCAGCGCCCGTCACCAGGTTGCCCCAGATGAGCATGGGCCGGCGCCGGACCCGGTCGACAAACATGCCGAAGACCGGGGAAACCAGGCTGGGGAGGGCCATGAAGAAGAACGTCAGCCCGGCCGCACCCGCGGATCCCGTCAGCTCCTTGACCCAGATCGCAAGCACGATCAGCATCAGCGAGTCGCCGATCATGCTCGCCAGCAGGCCACCGAACAGGAGCGGAAACCCAGGTTGCCTGAACGCTGCCTTCATGCCCACGTTCAGCCCCCGGTCTCGACGCGGGCTGCTTCAGCCGTGTCGGCCTTGGCGGTGCTGCCACTGGCCGCACTGTCGAGCGGGATGGGCCCAGTCGGGACCATCCACCCCATCAGTGCCATCAGCCTGGCCTGCGCGGGTCGGCGCGACGGGTCGCCTATCCGGTCGGCGTAGGACATGAAGATCGCCTCGAGCTGTCGGGCTAGATCCTGTGCCTCGGCAGCGGTGAGCCACACGCGTGATTGGTTGATCGAGTAGGCGTCACGCCAGGCCGCGGGCTCAGTTGGCTGGGCGGCCAGAGCGGCCCGCAGCCGTTGCAACTCCCGCTCCAGCGCGACACTGTTGAGGGCCTCTCCGGCTGTCGCGTCCTCGGCGTCCTCGCCCCACGACAGCGACTCGGCGATCGCCTTCCACGGACGTTCGCGCCCCGGCCCGCCGTCGGCCTGGCGAACGAAGCCGTGCCGAGCCAGCTTGCGCAGGTGCCAGGAGACGTTCGACGGGGTCTGGTCGAGGCGGCGGGCGGCGGCACTCGCGGTCAGCGCGCCCTCGACGATCAACAGCTCGAGCAGGTCCATCCGCAGCGGATGGGCCAGGGCTTTCATGTCCGTCGCACTGGTGATGCGGCGCCTCGTCAACGGCATGGCATTGAAACTACTCTTTCGAAACGATCCTTGCAATAGGTTCCGCGGCCTCGGCGCGGTGTGGGGATGTCGAAGCCTCGAGCACCGTTTGTCGATAAACCGACTCGTCGATTAGTTGTCGAAGGGTTCCGTAGGCGGGCCCGGGTCCATCAGGCCGAGAATGCGCTGGAGATCCTCGAGCGATGCGAACTCGACGGTGATCTTTCCCTTGCTCTTGCCGAGATCAATCCGGCAGCGGGTCTCGAACCGGGCCGAGAGCCGATCGGCGATCTCGGCCAGACCAGGGGCGACCATGCTGCCAGCCCGGCGACGAGGAGCGGCCGGCTCCGCCTCTTGAAAGGCCACCAGCTCCTCGAGACCGCGCACCGAGATGCCCTCGGCAACGACCCGCGCCGCCAACGCATCCTGGCGCCCCTGGTCTTCGACGGCGAGCAGCGTCCGGGCATGACCGGCCGAAAGGACTCCCGCAGCAACCCGGCGTTGGACGGAAGGTGACAGGTTGAGCAACCGCAAGGTGTTGGTGATCTGGGGCCGCGACCGACCGATACGGGCGGCCAGCTCGTCATGCGTGCATCCGAAGTCGTCGAGCAGCTGTCGGTATGCGGCTGCTTCCTCGAGCGGGTTCAGCTCGGCCCGGTGCAGGTTCTCCAGCAGGGCGTTCCTGAGCATGTCGTCATCGGACGTGTCACGTACGATCGCGGGAATCTCGTCCAGCCCGGCCTGCTGGGCGGCCCGCCAGCGGCGCTCACCCATGATCAACTCGTACCGGCCCTCTCCCCGGGCGCGCACGACGACGGGTTGCAGGAGGCCAATCTCGGCAACCGAGTGGACCAGCTCGGCCATCGACTCCTCATCGAAGGAGGTCCTGGGCTGACGTGGGTTCGGCGTGATTGCGTCCAGCGGGACCTCGGCGAAATAGGCCCCCTCGACCGCGGCGAGATCGGCCGGAACCCTGTCCTCGGTATCCGCACCAGGCGGGCGTTCTCCGCGTGGAGCCGTGGGAATCAGGGAGCCAAGCCCACGGCCGAGGCCGCGGCGTTGCGTCGTCATGCTGTGCCCTCCGTCTGGTGAGCGAGCTCGTTGGCCGCCTCGAGGTAACTGAGCGCCCCGGGCTAGCCTGGATCGTAGGTGAGCACGGTCTGCCCATAGCTGGGTGCCTCGGAGATCCGCACAGACCGGGGGACCGCCGTCTTCAGCACGCGCTCTCCGAAGTGTCGGCGCACTTCGTCGGCAACGCCCGCCGCCAGCCGGGTGCGCGCGTCGTACATGGTGAGAAGGATCGCGCCCACCTCGAGGTCTGGGTTCAGATGCTC
>JBOHDU010000430.1:0-10396 GCA_050700615.1 Nocardioidaceae bacterium | reverse complement strand
GGGCAACCCTCGCCACGTGCGGGCTCGCGGTGGTGGCTTCGGACCCGCTGCCGACGCCGCCGCAAGACGACAGCAACCACCGCTCGGACCCGGTCGCAGGTCTGCGGTCGCGGTGTGCGGCGCGGATTGACCGAGCGTCGGGATAGGACGGACTGGCCCCGTTTTGGCAGGCCGGCGTTTCAAACTGCCTCGCTCGTCGTGAGAGCCTGAGCGGACCATGGCGGCACCAAACCTGACGAGCGTCGAACGTGTGTCGAAGGCGTACGGCGTGCGCCCGATCCTCTCCGACGTGAGTCTGGGCGTGCAGCGTGGCGACCGCATCGGTGTGGTGGGGCGCAATGGCGACGGCAAGACGACGCTGCTCCGGGTGATGGCGGCCCTGGAGCCGCCCGACACCGGACGGGTCACTCAGAATCGGGACCTGCGGCTGGGCATGCTGACCCAGCACGACACTCTGGCTGGCCAAGGAACCGTGCGAGACGTCGTGCTCGGCCGACTCTCAGAGCACGAGTGGGCCAGCAACCCGCGCTCGCGAGACGTGGTCGAGAGCCTGGTCGCGGATGTGCATCTCGGCCGCGAGGTGGCCGGCCTTTCCGGCGGCGAACGCCGTCGTGTCTCACTGGCGCGGTTGCTGATCGGGGACCTGGACCTGCTGTACCTCGATGAGCCGACCAATCACCTCGACATCGACGCCGTCACGTGGCTGGCCGACCACCTGCGAAGCCGGGTGCTTACGTTGGTCGTGGTCAGCCACGACCGCTGGTTCCTGGATGCGGTCTGCTCGACCACCTGGGAGCTGCACGACGCCACTGTGGACAGCTACGACGGCGGCTACGCGGCGTACGTGCTCGCCAAGGCCGAACGTCAGCGGCAGGCAGACGTGACCGAGGGCCGCCGCCAGAACCTGCTGCGCAAGGAGCTTGCGTGGCTACGCCGGGGGCCGCCCGCGCGCACGTCGAAGCCGAAGTTCCGGGCCGACGCTGCCGCCGCCCTGATCGCCGACGAGCCGCCACCACGTGACCGCGCGGCCCTGCAGCGCTTCGCGATGAGCCGCCTCGGCAAGGATGTGCTCGACCTCGAGGACGTGACCATCTCTCGAGGGGGCCGTGACCTTCTCGACCGGGTGACGTGGCGGTTGGGCCCTGGCGACCGGATCGGTCTGGTCGGTGCCAACGGGTCCGGCAAGTCGTCGGTGCTGAACGTCCTCGCTGGGCGAGCCGAACCCGATGCCGGCTGGCTGCGGACCGGACGCACCGTGTCTCTCGGCTACCTGACCCAGGACCTCGACGCTCTCGACGTCGAGGAGCGCGTCTTGGCCTCGGTTGAGGCGTTGAAGCGGGCCGTGGTTCTGCCCGGTGGCCGGGAGCTGTCCGCCCTGTCTCTGCTCGAGCAGTTCGGCTTCACCGGAGACCGGCTGATGGCGCGCGTGGGTGACCTGTCCGGAGGCGAGCGCCGCCGTCTCCAGTTGTTACGGCTGCTGCTGACCGAGCCCAACGTGCTCTTGCTCGACGAGCCGACGAACGATCTCGACATCGAGACGCTCAATCTCGTCGAGGACTTCCTCGACGACTGGCCCGGGACTCTTGTGGTGGTGTCTCACGACCGCTATTTCGTCGAGCGAGTCTGCGACGTCGTCTACGGACTGATGGACGACGCTTCGGTGGCGATGCTCCCCAGAGGCATCGAGGACTACCTGGCCCGCCGCGCCGCTGCCAAGGCTCAGGGCAGCGGTGGCGCTGGCGCCGAGCTTGCGCGGGGACTCGACGTGTCGCTGGCCGCTGACACTACCGATGCCGCATCGCGACGTGCCGCCCGCAAGGAGCTGGACCGCATAGACCGCAAGCTGTCGCGGCTGACCCGGCTGATCGACGACGTGCACGCGGAGATGGCCGCGCACGTGAGCGACCATGAGAGGCTGCTTGCCCTCGACGCTTCTCTGCGGGAGCTCTCTGACGAGCGTGCGGCGCTCGAGGATGCGTGGCTCGAGCGGGCCGAGCAGGTCCACGAACCCTGAGCCTGGATCAGGCTGCGCCCACGCGCTACCGGGGGATTCTGGGGTGGTGACCGCTCGTCGTTGCGGGTCCGTCGTCAACATCCCTGCCGGACAACAACGAGTGACACACCCCTAGGCCTCGTCGAACGGGGAGACGACCGAGCGCAGCAGACTGGCCAAGGTGACGCGCTGGTTCGGGCTCAGCCGGTCGAGAAGCATCCGTTCCTGCTCGAGCAAGCCCTGCAGTGCCGCATCGACGCTGGCTCGTCCTGACTTCGTCAGCCGGACGAGCACTCCACGCCGGTCGTGCGGATCCGGTCGGCGGGCGACCAGCCCCTTGTCCTCCAACCGGTCCACCCTGTTGGTCATGGTTCCCGACGTCACCATAGTCTCGCGGATCAGGCTCCCCGGGGAGAGCTCGTAAGGGGCCCCTGCTCGCCGTAGCGCCGTGAGCACGTCGAACTCCCAGGTCTCCAGGTGTCGCTCGGCAAACGCGTGACGACGGGCCAGGTCGAGGTGCCGGGCGAGCCGAGTCACCCGGCTGAGCACCTGCATCGGAGACACGTCGAGGTCGGGTCGTTCGCGTTGCCAGGCATCGACGAGTCGGTCGACCTCGTCAGGGGGAGTACTGCTCACACCGACTAGCCTACGTCGTCAAGACTCTTGACATCAAGAAACGTCTTGTCTAGATTTATCTTGATGTCAAGATAATTGGAGAAGCCGATGCCTTCCTGGGACCCGACGACCTACCTGCAGTTCTCCGACGAACGGTCGCGCCCGTTCTTCGACCTGACGGCGAAGATCGACGTCCGATCGCCCAACCTGGTCATTGACCTTGGCTGCGGGCCGGGTCACCTGACGGCGGCGCTTGCAAGGCGATGGCCGACGGCCGAGGTGGTGGGGATCGACTCGTCAGCCGAGATGATCGAGTCGGCGCGCGGCCACCGGGCCGAACGTCTCACCTTCGAGCCCGGCGACATCGCCGACTGGCGACCAGACGTCCCGGTCGACGTCATCGTCGCCAATGCCGCCTTGCAGTGGGTGCCCGGACACCGATCGATGTTGCCCAGGCTCGTGGACGCGCTGGCCCCGGGAGGCTGGCTCGCGTTCCAGGTGCCCGGGAACTTCATGGCGCCGAGTCACGTGCTGCTACGCGAGCTGGCTGACGATCCGCGGTTCGACGTGCTTGCGAAGGTTCAGCGGCCGGCCGCGTTCGACGCCGCCATCTACCTCGCGGACCTGCTCGCGCTGGGCTGCCGGGTCGACGCCTGGGAGACGACGTGTCTGCACGTGCTCACCGGGGCCGACCCGGTGTACCGGTGGATCTCCGGCACCGGTGCTCGGCCTGTGCTGCAGGCGCTGGCGCCCGACCAGCGCGAGACGTTCGAGTCGGAGTACAAGCGGGGGCTTCGCTGTGCGTACCCGCCGCAGGAGTTCGGGACCGTGCTGCCGTTCCGCCGCGTCTTCGTGGTCGCCCAGAAACTGGGGGTCGATTCGTGAGGCGACTGCATCATGTGCAGGTGTCCTGCCCGGCTGGAGGTGAGGATGCGGCTCGGATGTTCTACGTGGCGGCGCTTTCGCTCCAAGAGGTGGCCAAGCCACCGGCGCTCGCGGGTCGGGGCGGCTTGTGGCTGTGCGGCGACGGCTACGAGCTGCACGTCGGGGTTGAGGGAGACTTCGCGCCCGCCCGCAAGGCACATCCGGCGATCCTCGTCGACGACCTCGACGAGCTCGCCGTTCGGCTCCGGGAGCGCGGTTTCGCCGTCACCTGGGACTCGAACATCCCCGGCTACCGACGCTTCCACACCCACGATCCGCACGGCAACCGGGTCGAACTACTGACGGCAGACCCTGGGATGTGTTCGTCCGGGTAACCGATCCGCGCTCAGAGTGCCGAGTCCGGCAGGAATGCGTACCGAACTCTGGGGAACTCCTTTGAGGGCGTCGGGTTCTGGTTCTCGCTGTTGCCCCAGAACCGGCAGTCATATCCCAAGGCGTAACCACCTCGCACGGCGCTGATCTCAGTGCCGCCCACCCCACGACACTTGTCAGACTTCCACGTGGACAACGTGCCGTTGGCGTTGATCAGGGCGGTGCCGTACCGATTCGCGATCTTGCCATTGCTCATGGTCATGCACCTGAAGTGCCCGGCAACAAGGATCGCGCTTGAGTCGGAGAGCACGTTCAGGCTGTCAACGCTGTCGCCGCAGCCAGTGTGACGTATCCAGGTGGGCACGGAGCGCGTGTGGTTGGGCCGCATCTCGAACCTCACGACCGCGTTGCACATGTGCCAGTTCATGCTGCCGGAGGAACCGAATACGAACCACTTTCCGTTCGGAGCGAACTTGACGTCGCGAACGTACATCGGCTCCGTGGCGCTGCAGTGCGATCGTCCCGCCAGGGGGGCGGTCCATGGGTCCAGGATTGCCTCATGGAGGCCGAGCCTGAGCATGGCTACCTGAGATCGTGCCGACTTGCCGACCTGGGTGAAGGCACCGAAGAACACGTAGTTGTTACCACCGGGCTGCACGACGCCTCTGCCAACCTTGGCGTTGGTCTGAGGCACGCGATAGGCCACCTGACGGCCGGAGGACCGGGAGATTACCTGCAGCCCCCCGGAGAACTTTCCACCGAGGATCAAGAAGTTGGTGTGCGGAATCAGGTGCACCGTGGTGACCGCGCCGGCGACATGGTGGTACCACAGGGCCCGGCCACCTGGTCTGCGCAGGTCGAACTTCCAGACGCCGTTGTTACCCGCGGCGAAGAACGTGTGACGGTCACCGGCGGACTGAATATCCCACCAGACGTGCTGGAACGCCGCATGCCAGACAACCCTGCCCGGGTTTCCGGGGGCGGTGGCGTCCAGACTGTTGGCAGCGACTTTGGTGCCGTCGCCCTGGATGACGCGGGTGATGCCGTGGCCAGAGGTGACGATCTGACTGCCGATCTGGGCGATGCCGTCGATAGCGCCCTTACCACTGGCCGAGAGGAACTGAGGCCTGTTGATCACCGGCTGCGTGCTCAGGCCGCGGGCCTGAGTGAGGGCCGGCCTGGCGGTGGCGGGCGACAACGCCACCAGAGACAGAGAAACGCCGATCACCGTGGCGCCAAACAAGCTGGATAGTTTCATCCTGTCCAAGACTCCCCTCGTCATCAACCACGATGGTCATGATGCTGATGATCGGTCCGACGTCGCCGATCAGATGGTTGCCCTCCAGCTCGCGTCACCAGCCACTGGGCCGAGGGCGCGAGGCCACGCCCCTCATATTCACACGATCCTCAGCCGCTTGTCCGGAGTTTCGAAAGAGCGGGATGGAGGTCCGCCGGACGGGTGCGTGCATCGTCAAGGTCGGCTGCCAGTCCTCATCCCGATGTGAGCACTAGGGTCGGCTTATGCCGTCTCCGCGCCTGACCGCGTTCATCGAAGCCATGCCGAAGGCCGAGCTGCACGTGCACCACGTGGGCTCGGCGTCACCGCGGATCGTGGCGGAGCTGGCGGCCAAGCACCCCGACAGCCGGGTGCCCGACGACCCCGCCGCGCTCGCGAACTACTTCGTCTTCACCGACTTCGCCCACTTCATCGACCTGTATCTGTCTGTCGTCGATCTGGTTCGCACGGCCGAGGATCTACGGATGCTCACCTACGAGGTCGCCCGCGACATGACCAGCCAGCAGATCCGCTACGCCGAGCTGACGTGTACGCCGTACACGTCGGTGGTCCGAGGGATTCCCGCGGAGTCCTACTGCGAGGCCATCGAGGATGCCCGGGTGGCCGCCGAGCGTGACTTCGACCTGGTGCTGCGCTGGTGCTTCGACATTCCCGGGGAGTCCGGACTGCCCGCAGCCGAGGAGACGGTGCGGATCGCGACCGAGCTGGCCCCCGCCGGACTCGTCGCGTTCGGCCTCGGCGGTCCCGAGGTAGGGGTACCGCGGCGCCAGTTCAAACCGTACTTCGACCGAGCCCGAGCCAGCGGCCTGCACTCGGCTCCGCACGCGGGCGAGACGACCGGCCCGGACACCGTCTGGGACGCCATTCGTGAGCTGCACGCCGAGCGGATCGGACACGGAACGTCATCGGCCCAGGATCCGCGGCTGCTCGAGTACCTGGCCGCACACCGCATCGCGTTGGAAGTCTGCCCGACTTCCAACGTTGCCACCCATGCCGTCTCCTCGCTCGCCGACCATCCGCTCCCGCTGCTCTACCAGACCGGCGTGCCTATCACGATCGGATCCGACGATCCGGCGTTGTTCGGGACGAGCTTGGTCCACGAGTACTCGGTGGCGACCGACCTTCTCGGCCTCGAGGAGCGCGGCGTCGTCGAGCTGGCCCGCAACAGCATCACGCAGTCGTTCGCCGAGACGGACATCAAGCAGCGCCTGCTCGCCGAGCTCGACAGCCACAGCGGTCGCGCCGTCCGCCCGTGACCACGAGGTTCGTTACGGATGGGTGCGGAGGACCGGGTCCTTCTCGAGTCCGGAGAGCCCGTTCCACGCCAGGTTGACCAGGTGTGCTGCGACGCTCAGCTTCTCGGGCTTGCGGGCGTCGAGCCACCATTGCCCGGTCGTCCCGACCATTCCGACCAGCATCTGGGCGTACATCGGGGCGTACTTGGGGTCGAAGTCACGACGTCGGAACTCCGCGGCGAGGATGTCCTCGACCCGGGTCGCCACGTCGCCGATGATCGACACGAACGATCCGGACTCCGACCCGATGGGCGAGTCGCGAACCAGGATGCGGAAGCCGTCGGACGACTGCTCGATGTAGTCGAGCAGGGCGAACGCCGCCTGCTCCAGCAGGTCGCGGGGGTTGCCCGCGGTCAGCGACGTGCGCATCATGTCGAGCAACCGGCGCACCTCGCGGTCCACCACGACGGCGTACAACCCTTCCTTACCCCCGAAGTGCTCGTAGACGATGGGCTTGGACACCTCTGCTCGGGCGGCGATCTCCTCGATCGACGCGCCCTCGAAGCCGCGCTCGGCGAACAAGGTGCGGGAGATCTCGATGAGCTGCTCGCGGCGTTCGGCGCTCGTCATCCGGGCCCGAGTGATGCGCTTCGGCTTGGCGTCGCTCACCCGGACATCATCTCAAGGATGCGCAAGCGGACGTCGAGCGATGCTGCCGGGTGAGGGTCGCCGGCTCGACCCCGCTCAGACACGTGTGGGGTGAACGCGTTTCATCTCGAGGCGTTCCTGGATCGGCCAGCGCACCTGCTTGACCCAACCGAGCTTCTCGAACGCCCAGATGATCCGTGCCGATGTGTCGACCTGGCCCCGCAAGACGCCATGACGAGCACACGTCGGGTCGCTGTGATGCAAGTTGTGCCAGGACTCGCCCATGGAGGGAATCGCCAGCCACCAGACGTTGCCCGACTTGTCGCGGGAGCGGAACGGCCGGTTGCCCACCGCGTGGCAGATCGAGTTGATCGACCAGGTGACGTGGTGGAGCAGGGCGACCCGCACGAGCGAGCCCCAGAAGAACGCGGTCACCGCGCCCTCCCACGACATACTCCACACGCCTCCGACCAGCGCAGGCAGCAGCAGCGAGACCAGCACCAGGGCTGGGAAGGCACGGGAGACCCGAACGATGTCGCGATCCTTGAGCAGGTCGGGCGCGTACTGTCGCTGCGGCGTCTGCTCGGCGTCGAACAACCAACCCATGTGGGCGAAGAAAAGGCCTTTGATGAGTGCGGGCACGGTGTCGCCGTAGCGCCACGGAGAGTGCGGGTCGCCTTCCCGATCGGAGAACTTGTGGTGCTTGCGGTGATCGGCGACCCATCGAACGACCGGGCCCTGGATTGCCAGCGAGCCGGCGATCGCCATGGCAACCTTGAGCGACCGGTTGGGCTTGAAGGACTTATGCGTGAAGTATCGGTGGAAGCCGACGGTCACCCCATGGCCCGAGATCCAGTACATCGCGAGCGCGATGACCACGTCGTGCCATCCGAGCCAGCCTCCCCAGGCGATCGGGATGGCGGCTAGGAGAGCCAGGAACGGGACCAGGATGAACAGGCCCAGCGCTATCTGTTCTGCCCTGGACTGGCGGTCTCCGCCCAGCGTTGCTTGGGTGATCTCGCCGATCTCGTCCCGGGGCGGCGCTACAGAGGTGGCTGGTGTCATGATGTGGATCCTCGAGTTGAGAACAGACTACTTACGCCACCGTAACCTACGGTTCCGTAATGTCATAGCGGTTCGGTCGGTTTGCGCGATTGGGCGGCCAAAACGGGCTGTGGCAGACTTGGGCGACGCAGGGGTGCGCCGTCAGGAGCACGCCACGTAGTCCCCTGTGGGGTAACCCGGCAGCCCGCAAGCCTTTGAAGCTTGAGGTCCTGGATCGAAGCCAGGCAGGGGAGCGAGCAGCACCGCACAACCTACCTGCTGATCAGCTGTTGAGGAGCCGGCCCTTGTCACCCTCAAAACCCCCCCTCGCCGTCATCGTCTTGGCGGCCGGAGGGGGCACCCGAATGAAGTCCGCGACCCCGAAAGTCCTGCACCGCATCGGTGGGCGCACGTTGCTCGCCCACGCCGTCACCGCTGCTCGTGGCCTGCACCCCGAGCACCTCGTCGTCGTCGTTCGCAACGGACGGGAGCAGGTCGCCGCCGAGCTGGCCGAGGTGGCGCCCGATGCGGTCCTCGCCGAGCAGGATGAGGTCCCCGGCACCGGCCGGGCCGCGGAGTGTGGCCTCGAGGCGTTGCCGGCAGGTGCCGACGGAACCGTCCTGGTCACCATGGGCGACGTACCCCTGCTCACCACGGCGACGCTCGCCACGCTCGCCGAGGTGCATGGGGCCGGCGCCGCGGCCACCGTCATCACGGCGGAGCTGGCCGACCCTACGGGATACGGGCGCATCCTGCGAGACGACACCGGCCAGGTCGTCGGCAATGTCGAGCAGAAGGACGCAACACCCGACCAGCAAGCCATCTCCGAGATCAACTCGGGGCTCTACGCCTTCGAGGCCGCGCTCCTCAGGAGGGCGCTCGGACGGGTCGGGAGGACGAATGCGCAGAGCGAGAGGTACCTCACCGACGTGCTCGCTTTGATCCGCGACGAGGGCGGCACCATCGCAACGCTCTCGGTCGACGACATCTGGCAGCTGGAGGGCGTCAACGACCGCGTGCAGCTTGCCCGGCTCGGGGCCGAGCTCAACCGCCGGATCGTGGAAGGCTGGATGCGCGCGGGGGTCACGGTCGTCGACCCGGCGACGACGTGGATCGACGCCGATGTCAGCCTGGGCACTGATGTGACCATCTATCCGCAGACCCAGATCCACGGTGCCTCGACCATCGGGAGTGATGTCAGCATCGGGCCTGACACGACCCTCACCGACGTCGACATCGGCGACGGCGCCTGTGTGGTGCGCACCCAGGGCAGCCTGGCGGTCGTTGGGGCCGGCGCCAACGTCGGGCCGTTCGCCTACCTGCGCCCGGGTACCACCCTGGGGGCCGCCAGCAAGGTCGGTACGTTCGTCGAGACCAAGAACGCCGAGCTCTCCGCCGGCGCCAAGGTTCCGCACCTGTCGTACGTCGGCGACGCTGAGATCGGCGCGGGCACCAACGTCGGAGCCGGCACGATCTTCGCGAACTACGACGGTGCCGCCAAGCACCACACGGTGCTGGGTGCCCACTGCAAGATCGGCTCAAACAACACGTTCGTCGCACCGGTCCGGATCGGTGACGGGGCGGCGACCGGTGCCGGCACCGTAGTACGCCGGGACGTTCGGCCGGGCGATCTGAGCGTGAGTGCCGGACCGCAACGAGACATCGACAGGTGGGTGCTGCGCAAGCGAGCGGGAACCGCGGCAGCCGACGCGGCCACGAAGGCGCTCGACGCCGATGCAACCGAGAGGGGTGAGTCGTGACCGGACTGAAGCGCACCACCGAGAAGAAGCTGATGCTGTTCTCAGGGCGCGCTCACCCGTTGCTGGCGGCCGAGGTCGCCGACCTGCTCGGCACCGACCTGGTGCCCACCACCTTGCGCGACTTCGCCAACAGCGAGATCTATGTGCGTTACCAGGAGTCGGTGCGCGGCTGCGACGCGTTCGCGCTGCAGAGTCACACGGCGCCCATCAACGAGTGGATCATGGAGCATCTGCTCATGGTCGACGCACTCAAGCGGGCGTCAGCGAAGCGGATCACCGTGGTCATGCCCTTTTACGGCTATGCCAGGCAGGACAAGAAGCACCTCGGCCGGGAGCCGATCTCGGCCCGTCTGGTAGCCGACCTCTTCAAGACAGCCGGCGCCGACCGGCTGATCACCGTCGACCTGCACACCGCGCAGATCCAAGGTTTCTTCAACGGACCTGTCGATCATCTTGCCGCCCTTCCGGTGCTCTGCGACCACGTGCAACAGCGGTTCGGCGCCGAGGAGCTTGCGGTTGTCTCACCCGACTCCGGCCGGATCAAGGT
>JBOHDU010000429.1:0-10780 GCA_050700615.1 Nocardioidaceae bacterium | reverse complement strand
CTGGCGCTGGCCGGAAACGCGCGAGCGAAGATGCAGGGCATCCACGACGGTTTCGTCAAGCTGATCTGCCGGCCGGGCACCGGGATCGTCATCGGGGGAGTGGTCGTCGGGCCCCGCGCGAGCGAGCTGATCCACCCCATCTCCGTTGCGGTGCAGGCCAGGTTGACCGTCGACGAACTCGCTCATGCCTTTACGGTCTATCCCTCGATCACGGGCTCGATCGCCGAAGCAGCCCGGCGTCTCCACACCCGGGACTAGCGGCCGCCCGACTTGTCCCACCTGCTCCGCGCCCGGCGCCTTGCCCTCACACCCACCTGGTGACGCTCACACCGCCGGCCGTCGGTGGATCCGGACTGAGCCCACCGGGAGGCAGTGGGCGTGCTCATTATCAAAGAAGAATGGCGGAGAATCACATCAATGTAATTACATCCACGGAATATAAGAATCTCACTATCTGCTAGTCAGAGTCGCTATGCGTGGTATTAATCTTTCCCTGTCGTCACACCATTCACATTCGCCTCAGCAGCACCGTGACGCCAGAAAAGGAAAATAACCCGCGCACAAGCAGGAGCCCTTCATGCGACCCAGCCGCGAGCGCCCCCGAGCCCGCAGCAAGATCAGTTTCTCCTTCGCACTCATCGCCGCCGCCGTCACGGCGTCGGTCCTGTGTGCAAACTCGGCGGTGGCGACACCACACGACCAGGCGTTGTCGCCCCTGACCTCGAGCCACCATCCGACACCCCATGCGGTGACGCCCGTGGTGCGGTCACTTGCCGTCGCAGCCCTGCCCGTCGGCAGGCGCGTCGAGATTGCCCCGATGGTCGGGGCGGCCACGGCGGCGCCGGGCCTCACGCTGGTCGCACAGGAGCAGCGAGCCGTGACGCACGCGTTCTCGATGGTCGGAGTTACCTGGGCGCACGACACTGCCCCCCGGGGGCTTGTCGTCAACCTGCGGGTGCGTACTCACGGGCAGTGGGGTGCCTGGACCAAACTGCTGCCAGATCCGGACGGTCCCGCTGTCTCGAAGGGCTCGACCGAGCGAGACGGCACCGTGCCGCTGTGGGTGGGACCTGACGCCTCCGGGATCCAGGTCGACGTCTACTCAGCCGACGGCGCGGCGCCCCACGCCATCGGCGTCGACATCATCGACCCCGGCACCTCGAGCTTCGACACAGCAGCGGTGGGGGTGGCTCCAAGCTCGCCGCTCGCTGCGGCGACGAGCACGACGAGCACGACCAGTACGCCGACGGCCTCGACCTCGCCGTCGACCACAACTCCGACCACGACGTCCACGCCCACCACGTCCACGACGACAACGGCCATCAAGTCGAAGAACGGTACGTTCCCGTCGATCCCACACATCATCACGCGCAAGCAGTGGGGTGCCGACCCGAGCCTCGCCAACGCCTGCTGGGCCCCCCGGATCGCCCGCACCTTCAAGATGGTCTTCGTCCACCACACCGCAGGCAGCAACAACTACACCGAGGCCGAGTCGGCCGCGATCGTGCGGGGCATCTACGCCTACCACACCCAGTCCCGCGGCTGGTGCGACATCGGCTACAACTTCCTCGTCGACAAGTACGGCAACATCTTCGAGGGGCGCCGAGGCGGTATCCGGCAAGCGGTTCGCGGTGCCCACGCCGGTAACTACAACGTGGCCACCACGGGGATCTCCCTGATGGGCAACTTCGACACCGGCTACCCGACCCTGAAGATGAAGCGCTCGCTGGTCAGCCTGATCTCCTGGCGGATGGGCACCGCCTACCACGGCGCCTACGGGAAGGCGTTCGTCTACAACGCCTGGTTCAAGCGGATATCGGGGCACCGTGACGCCATGGCCACATCGTGTCCGGGAAACCATGTCTACAGCTGGCTGCCGCGACTGCGGCAACTGGTCTCCGCCCGCCTCGGCAACTACAGGTCACCGATCGAGAAGACGTGGCTCGCCGCTGGCGGCCCCTCCAGCAGCTTCGGCACCGTCCATGTGGGCGAACGAGGGTCCGGGCCGGGTCACGTGACCACGTTCAACGGGGGTCGCGGGTACTCCTACCGCAACCAGCCCGCGTTCCTGTTCCGACGCGGGCCGATCCTGAGCAGATACCTTGCGGTGGGCCAGATGCAGAGCCAGCTCGGCTACCCGTCGTCCAGCATCTGGGTCTACAAGAAGGTCCACGGACAGGGCGCCGCATTCCGTGGCGGCCGCATCTACTGGTCGCCCACCACCGGTGGCAGGGTGCTGCTCGGCGGCCCGGTGCTGACGCGTTACGTCCAGGTGTTCGCGGCCCGCGGCAAGCTGGGCTTCCCGGTCTCCCCGGTGTACCAGACGAAGTCCGGTAACAGGGCCCGCTTCCAGCACGGCTCGATCAGCTACAACTCGTCGACCGGGAAGACAACGGTGTCCTACACGTGAACACGAAGATGAAGCGCTCGTCACTTCGACGGATGATCACGGCTGCCCTCGGGGCGGCCGTGATCCTTCCGATGGCGGGCCTGGTTGCCCTGCCGGCTGAGGCCGATCAGACGTACTACGTCCCGGTGACGGACTCATGGACGATCGTCGGCCACGGGTTCGGCCACGGCCACGGCATGAGCCAGTATGGCGCCCAGGGGGCCGCGCTCGCGGGGAAGACGTACCAGCAGATCCTCAACTTCTACTACCCCGGCACCGCCTGGGCGAGCGCCAAGGGCCTGATTCGCGTCCTGATCACTGCCGACACCAGTTCCTCCGTCGACGTGCTGCCCGAGTCAGGGCTGTCCGTGGTCGACCTGACCGACGGCAAGAAGTACCTTCTGCCCACTAACCTGGGCGCCACCCGTTGGAGGCTCGCGGCCTCGACGAAGGGCAACACCACCGCGGTACAGTACACGGCCGGCAAGGGCTGGGTGCGCTGGCGGGTGCCCGACCACAAGGTGACCCTGCAGAACACCGGGCAGTTCGTCGCCTCCCGGCCTCTGACGCTGCTGCTTCCCGACGGCGAGCAGCGCCAGTACCGGGGCGCCCTTCGTGCCGCTCGTCCGTCCCCCGATGCCACCGTTCGCGACACGGTGAACGTGTTGCCACTCGACATGTACGTCCGCGGTGTCGTCGCGGATGAGATGCCGGCGTCCTGGGACCCGGCGGCCCTCGAGGCGCAGGCGGTCGCGGCCCGCACGTACGGAGCATGGTTGCGGGCCCAGAACCCGACGCGCTACTACCAGATCTGCGACACAACGTCGTGCCAGGTCTACGGGGGGGTGGGCGCCGAACAGCCCTCGAGCAACGCCGCGGTGGCGGCGACCGCCCGGCAGATCCTGACCTACGCCAACCGCCCCGCGTTCACCCAGTTCTCGTCGTCGTCGGGCGGTTGGACGTCGTACGGCGGTGTCAGCTACCTGCCCGCACAGCCGGACCCCTACGACGGCTGGTCCGGCAACCCGGTACACACCTGGACGGTCCGCGTCGACACTGCGGCGCTGCAGCGGGCACACCCGCAGATCGGGACACTCACCGACCTGCGTGTCACCGGCCGCGACGGGAATGGGCAATGGGGTGGCCGAGTCACCCAGATCGTGCTCGACGGCACTGCCGGGTCGAGGTCCCTGACCGGGGATGACCTTCGGTGGATGTACGGCCTTCGATCCGACTGGTTCACGATCAAGCCGACGCCGATCATCTCCCGATGGCTGAAGCTCGGCGGCCCGAAGTCGTCGATGGGAATGCCGGCCACGGGCGAGTCTCGGGTGTCGGACGGATCGCAGCAGCGGTTCCACTACGGGCGGATGTTCTGGAACCAGCAGGTCGGCGCACGCAACCTCGGCGGCCCGATTTTGGCCAAGTTCATGACGTACGGCGGCCCCGGCTCGTCTTTGGGCTGGCCGGTCAGCGCGCCGGCGGGGTCGGCGCTGCACGGTCACAAGTCGTTCTTCCAGGCTGGTGCGATCTTCAGCCGGCCTGAGACCGGAGCGCACGTGGTTTCTGGCGCGATCCTGGCCTACTACCGCAAGCAGGGTGCCGCCAGCTCCTGGCTGGGCTACCCCACGTCGGACGTGATCTCGATCCGTACGGGCACCAGGGGCGGCTTCGAGCACGCGATCGTCACATGGAAGAAGTCGACCAACACGCTGACCATCAAAAAGCGCTGAGGACCTGCTACGGCGCGTCCTTGATCTCGCATACGACACTGCCGTTCGTCACGGTCGCACCGACCACGGCGCCGAGGCCGGTGATCGTGCCCGGCTTGTGGGCGTTCAGCGGTTGCTCCATCTTCATCGCCTCCACCACGACGATGAGGTCGCCCTCGGACACGACCTGGCCGTCTTCGACGGCGACCTTGACGATCGTGCCTTGCATCGGTGCGATGAGGGCGTCACCGCCCGCTGCGGTCGACGTCGTGGCCGTGGCGGCCCGCTTGGCCGGCTTCTTGGGGCCGGGCGCTCCGGCGGACCGCAGCCCGGCCGGCATCGAGACCTCGAGGCGCTTGCCTGAGACCTCCACGGTGAAGGTGTCCCTGGCGTCGGGCTCAGCCGGGTCGACGGCACCGTCGTAGGGCGGTATGTCGTTGACGAACTCGGTCTCGATCCAGCTGGTGTGGACGCCGAAGTGCCCGTCGGCCGCGACGTACGCAGGGTCCTCGACCACCTTGCGGTGGAACGGGATGACCGTCGGCATCCCGTCGACCACGAACTCGGAGAGGGCGCGCCGCGACCGCGCGAGCGCCTCCGGCCGGCTCGCCCCGGTGACGATCAGCTTGGCGACGAGTGAGTCGAACGCGCCTGGAACGGTCTCGCCCTGGTCGTAGCCGCCGTCGAGGCGGACGCCCGGGCCTGACGGGGGCTGCCACCGGGTCAAGGCGCCCGGTGCGGGCATGAAGTTCCGGCCGGCGTCCTCGGCGTTGATGCGGAACTCGATCGCATGCCCGGACGCCTTCGGGTCGTCGTACCCCAGCTCCTCACCGGCCGCCACCCGGAACATCGCGCGCACCAGGTCGATGCCCGTGACCTGCTCGGTGACCGGGTGCTCGACCTGGAGCCTGGTGTTGACCTCGAGGAACGAGATCGTGCCGTCCTGGCCGACCAGGAACTCGCAGGTGCCCGCGCCGACGTAGCCGGCTTCGCTCAGGATGGCCTTCGAGGACTCGTAGAGCGTGGTGCGCTGGGCATCGGACAAGAACGGGGCAGGGGCCTCCTCGACCAGCTTCTGATGGCGACGCTGCAACGAGCAGTCGCGGGTCGATACCACCACGACGTGGCCGAACTGGTCGGCCAGGCACTGAGTCTCGACGTGGCGGGGCTTGTCGAGATAGCGCTCGACGAAGCACTCGCCGCGGCCGAAGGCTGTGACCGCCTCGCGCACCGCGGACTCGTAGAGCTCGGCCACCTCGTCCTCGTGGCGGGCAACCTTGAGCCCGCGTCCACCCCCGCCGAACGCCGCCTTGATCGCGATCGGAAGCCCGTACTCGCGAGCGAAGGCCAGCACTTCGTCAGCATCCTTCACCGGGTCAGGCGTGCCGGCGACCAACGGCGCCCCGACCTTCTGCGCGATGTGGCGAGCCTGCACCTTGTCGCCGAGGGTGTCGATCGCGGCCGGGGGCGGCCCGACCCAGACCAGGCCGGCGTCGATCACCGCCCGTGCGAACGAGGCGTTCTCAGCCAGGAAGCCGTAACCCGGATGCACCGCGTCGGCTCCGGAACGACGGGCGACGTCGAGCAGCTTGTCGATCGAGAGGTAGGTATCGGCGGGTGTCGCCCCGCCGAGGGCGTAGGCCTCGTCTGCCAGCCGGACGAACTGCGCGTCGCGGTCGGGCTCGGCGTACACCGCCACGCTGCCGAGCCTGGCATCCAGGCAGGCCCTGACCACACGTACGGCGATCTCGCCGCGGTTGGCGATGAGGACCTTCGTCAGCTCGGCCACGGTTCGCTCCTCGACGTCTGATCGTTGTCCGACGCCTGAGTCTATGGCGATCCGTCGTGAGCTCGACGGGTTAGGGGAGGCAGGCGTGATCGGGTCGACGCCGAGAAACAGTGGCGGGATTGCCGGGATAAGCGGATTTACTGCCAGACCTGTCGGCAGCGCCCGTCGTGCCGCGAGGCGCCGGAGGAGGTTGGGTTTTGCCGCCGCCCAGCCGGCCGACCAGACTGTCCGCATGAAGTCCCACGCGGAGATCTGGCCGCTGTTCGGTCTTCGGGTCACCTGTGGCGAGCTGGAGCTCACGGCGATCCGTGACGACGACATCCCGAGCATGGTGGCCCTGGTCGAGAGCGGGATCCACGACCCCGACGCGATGCCGTTCGCCTACCCCTGGACCGAGGCGCCGGACCTGGTGCGCAACACGGCTCGGTACTACTGGCGGACCCGCGCGGAGTTCGAGCCGGCCAAATGGACGCTGGACTTCGCCGTACGACGCAACGGCGAGCTCGTCGGCACCCAAGGGTTCGCCACCGTCGACTACGCGGTCACCCGAACCGGCGAGACCGGATCCTGGTTGGCGAGGCGCTTCCAGGAGCACGGCATCGGCACTGCCATGCGCCGGGTCGCCTGTGCATTCCTGTTCGACCATCTGGGCGCAGCCGAGATCACGTCGGCAGCCTGGGTCGACAACCCGGCTTCTCTCGCCGTGAGCAGGAAAGTCGGTTACGTCGACAACGGCCGATTCCGGGAGAAGCGCCGCGTCGGCGAGGCGACGATCAGCTGCAAGCTGCTGTTGACGCCCGAGACCTTCATTCGCCCACGTGAGCAGGTTGTGGTCGAGGGCCTCGCGCCCGTACGCGAGTGGCTGGGGCTCGAGCAGCTCGACGAGCCTGGCCCGAGCTGAGTCCGGATCCGGGCTGAGTCCACGCAGAATCTCAGCGGCGCGGATCGGCGAGCGCAGCGAGATCCTCCCGGCAGCGGCGCTCTACCATCTCGAGCTCGGCCAGGGTCTCCTCGATGTCCTTGCGGCGCTGCTCGAGCCCGAGGCGTCGCACGTCGATCTGCTCGAGCAGGTAGCGCAGCTGCCCCGCCTCGCCCGGCTCGGCGTCGTACATGTTGACGATGGTGGCGATCTCTTCGAGGCTGAAGCCAAGCCGTCGCCCGCGCAGCACCAAGCTCAGCCGAACCCGGTCGCGGGGATGGAAGATGCGCGATCTGCCACGTCGTTCGGGGTTGATCAGGCCGAGGTCCTCGTAGTGCCGAATGGTGCGCAGCGTGACGCCGAACTGGTCTGCAAGCTGGGCGATCGTCCAAGACTCGGCGCTCATCGTTGGCCTCCTTGCCTCGTGGCGACGTCGGCACCTAGGCTAAGAGTGCCGCTTACGTAAACGTAAGTCCAGCAGGGGTCAGGCCGCGGAGCCAGCAGCCCCGGCCGGGCCGGGCAGTCCACCCGAGCAAGAGGAATCATGAGCTTCGAGTTGTCGTCCGAGCACGAGGATTTCCGTAAGAGCGTCCGCGAGTTCAGCGAGTCGGAGATCGCTCCACACGCCGCCCGCTGGGACGCCGAGCACCACTTCCCGGTCGACGTGGTACACAAGATGGGCGACCTGGGGCTGTTCGGGCTCACCGCGCCGGCGGAATACGGCGGAGCCGGCGAGGACGGCGACTTCACCAGCCTGTGTGTAGCGATCGAGGAGATCGGCCGCGTCGACCAGTCGCTGGGCATCACCTTGGAGGCCGCCGTCGGTCTCGGGATCAACCCGGTCCTCAACTACGGCACCGACGAGCAGAAGCAGGCCTGGCTCCCCGACCTGGTGGCTGGAAGGACGCTGGCCGGTTTCGGCCTCACCGAGCCGGGGGCCGGGTCCGACGCCGGGGCCACCAGCACCAAAGCCGAGCTTGTCGACGGCCACTGGGTGGTCAACGGGAGCAAGCAGTTCATCACCAACTCGGGGTCGGCGATCACGTCGCTCGTCACGATCACGGCGCGCACCGGTGCGGGCCTCGACGGCAAGGCCGAGGTCTCCACACTCCTCATCCCGGCAGGCACTCCAGGCTTCACCGCCGAGCCCGCCTACGACACGCTCGGCTGGCACGCGAGCGACACCCACCCACTGACCTTCTCCGACTGCCGGGTTCCCGAGGCCAACCTGGTGGGCGTGCGCGGTCGCGGCTTCGCCCAGTTCCTCTCCACGCTCGACGACGGGCGGGTGGCGATCGCGGCGTTGGCCGTCGGGTGCATCCGGGCGTGTCTGGAGATGTCCTTGCAGTACGCCGGTGAGCGCACCACCTTCGGAGTGCCGATCGGCAGCAAGCAGGGCGTCGCGTTCCAGATCGCCGACCTCAAGGTGATGGCCGAGGCCGCACGCGCCCTCACCTACAAGGCCGCAGCAGTGAAGGACGCCGCGCGCCCGCGGGAAGAGTTCACCCAGGCGGCGTCGATAGCAAAGCTTTATGCCACCGAGTCCGCGGTCACGGCCACCCGCATCGCCACCCAGGTCTTCGGCGGCTACGGCTTCATGGAGGAGTACCCCGTCACCCGGTTCTACCGAGATGCCAAAGTGCTCGAGATCGGTGAGGGCACCTCCGAGATCCAACGCCTGCTGATCGCTCGGGGAATGGGCCTGCCGGTCGAGTAGAACTCGCGACGTGGGCGCGTGGCTGGCTAGCGGGGTGCGCCTGGTGCCCACAGCGCCGGCCAGGCGACGTCGAGCTCGGCCAGCAGCCGACGCAGCAGTGGCAGCGACAGGCCCACCACGTTGTGTGGGTCGCCCTCAACACCCTCGATGAACGCCCCCCCGAGCCCGTCGATCGTGAACGCCCCGGCCACCTCAAGCGGCTCCCCGGTGGCCACGTACGCCGAGATCTCGTCATCCGTGGGGTTGCCGAAGCGCACGCGGGTCGAGGCGGTTTCGGAGCGCAGTCGCCGTCCGTGCAGATCGACGAGGCAGTGCCCCGTGTGCAGGATGCCTTGCTGGCCTCGCATCCGCCGCCACCGCAGCTCAGCCTCGGCTGGTGAGCCCGGCTTGCCGTAGGCGACGCCCTGCAACTCGAGCACGGAGTCGCACCCCAGCACGAAGGTGCGGTGACGCGACGCCCGATGCGTCGTACCGTCCGCGCGGAGTCGTTCGGTCACGATGTGAGCCTTCAGCTCCGCGAGCCGGAGCGCATGCACGGCCGGGTCAGCCTCGGAGACCGTCGACTCGTCAGCCCCGGACACCTCGACCGTCGGCTGCACACCTGCGCGCTGCAAGGTGAGCAGCCGCGCGGGCGACGCTGATGCGAGCACCAGATGTACCCCGGTCTCACCACTCACTGGATCTCCGATCAAGTCGAGACACAGCCTATCAGCGACCTGTGCTGCTGCTGGCAGCCAGCGACCTCCCGGCTGTCCGCGGGAGTAGCCTCGTCGGTGATGGAGGGTTCCTTGATCTCGACCCGCACCAACGGCCGCGGTACCGGGTGGTTCGACAGGTGATAGACCTCCTCGACCCGGCGCTGTTGACAGTCGTCACGGGCGGCGGCGGCTGGTTCGGCCGGGCGTTCTTGAACGCGATCGCGACCGGAGAGACCGACGAGACGGGCCCGGTCGCCAGGGCCGGCCCGGTGCGCGTGCTGGTGCCGACCCCGTCGGACGTGGCGACCGTGACAGCGGTGCTGCCGACGGCCGAGGTGCACGTAGGCGACGTCGCCGACCTCGCCGCCGTCCACCGGCTGTTGTCCGACGGCCAGGGCGCCTCCGTCGTGCATGCCGCCACGGCCGGCCATGCCCGCCGGGCGTCGGACTTCGAACGGGACAACGTCGGCGGCACCGCCAACGTGCTCGACGCCGCCAGGCATGTCCGCGCCCGCCGGGTTGTGCACGTGTCCACGGCGTTCGTTGGAGCAGAGCAAAGGCCCGCCGACCGCCGCACCATGCTGCCTGCCAGGCCGGCTCACCGGGTCCGCGTCGGCGAGACGGCGTCCAAGCTGACGGCAGAGCGCGCCGTGCTCGCGGCGAACCGCACCGGGGTGTTGGAGACCGTCGTGATCCGCGCCCCAGCCTGCTACGGGCCCTGGCAGCCGGACGAGCAGACGGATTTCCTCCGTTCGGTGCGGGCGGGGCGCTATCCGATCGTCGGCCCCGGGGAGAGGTTGCGATCACTTGTGTATGTCGACAACCTGGTCCAGGCGGTGGCGTTGGCCGAACGGGTCCCGTGTGCAACGGGGGCGGCATTGTCGGTGGCCGACGACAGCCCCTACCCGATGCGAGACGTCATCGCGACACTGAAGCGGGCCCTCCGCGACGAGGGCCTCGAGGTGTCCGAGCGACAGATGCGCCTGCCCGCCGTCGTCGCCGGTGCGGCGAAGCGGGCAGGTGTCTACCTGCAGGAGCGTGGGGTCAGTGATCGGCGGGTGCGGGTGCTCGCGACGATGGACGGCCCCGTCGTCGTCGACAACCGCGATGCGGCCAGGGTGCTCGGTTACGATCCGAAGGTCGAGCTTCTCGAGGGTACGAGAAGATCGATCCGATGGTGCGTCCAGCAGGGCCTGGAGCTGTGATGCGAACCCGTGGCGCGCACTCTCCCGCCGACTGGGCCGGACCACCGCGGTGAGCCGGCTGGTGCTCGTCACCGGAGGAAACGGTGCCTTCGGATCGGTCCTGGTGTCGGCGCTGGCCGATCGCGGAGATCAGGTCCGCGTGCTCGACGTCGTCGCTGCCGCCAGCCGCCGTGACGAGGTTGAGATGATCCGCGGCGACGTCCGCTCGCCGGGTGACGTTCGAAGGGCGGTCGAGGGCGTCGACGTGGTGTTCCACAACGTCGCCGCGCCGCTGACACGCGACACATCGTTGTTCGAAAGCGTCAACGTGGGCGGCACCAACACGCTCCTGTACGCCTGTGAACGGGCCCG
>JBOHDU010000428.1:0-11400 GCA_050700615.1 Nocardioidaceae bacterium | reverse complement strand
GGTTCAGGCGCACCGAAATCGTGGGCGACTTGATGCCTGACGGTGTCCGCACGGAGGTGGTGATGGCCAAGCCACTCACCACGGATCCCCCGGCGTGACCTCCCTTTCGGTTGCGGCAGCTGGCGTGGAAGGCCGCAGCCGCAGCCGCCGATCGTGAGCCGCTGGCTCACAGGGCACGATCAGTCGCCGTCGGCTCGCTCGTTGAGCCGTCGCAACATCGCGTTGTAGTTTGCCAGCGCGAGGTCGTCACTGTCGATGTCGGTCGTCGCGTCGATAGCGTTGTCGCCGACCGTGCGCTGGACCTCCCCGGAGAGTGTCGCGCGCCGAACGTTCTCCAACCAGGTGCCGGCCGTTGCGTTCGTCTGGTTGTGCCAGAGGTACACGCACACCAGACAGACGATGAAGGTCATCATCAGCCCGTCGCCGAAGGCCCACATGATCCCGCCACCGGTCTGGATGTCGTGGACCAGGCTCGGACCCCAAGTGCGGTGCATGTCGGCGTACGCCGGGAATGGCTCGGAGTTGGTCTGCAGGAGGACCAGGCCGACCACGGTGTCCGGCGCCATGGCGATGAAAAGTATCCCGATTCGGAGCAGGTGGGACAGCCGCCACCGGATCGGCTCGTCGCCCAGGATCGGGAGCAAGAAGATGAACCCGCCGATCAGGTACAAGACCTGTTCCGACTGGTGTATCCACATGTGCGTCAGCATCTGCTGCATGAACGACGTCAGGTGGGTGCTCACGATGATGATCGAGTAGATGGCCAGCCCGGTCAGTGGGTGCGTCAGCAGACTCATCGCCCGGCTGTCGAGGATCGAGCGGACCCGCCGATGGGCGGCTCCCTGGGTGGCCGCGAGCAGGAGTGTCAACGGGCTGCCGGCTACCAACAGGGCCGGCACCACCATGATCAGCAGCAGATGCTGCACCATGTGCATCCAGAACAGGATGTGGCCGTAGCCCTCGATGCTCGAGTTGAGCGTGATCGCGAGCACGGCCAGACCGGAGTAGAACATGCACGCTCGGTACCAGGGAACGCCACCCTTGCTCAAGCTCCTGGCTCGCAGCTGCCCGACCAGATAGACCAGCCCGAGTGCGACGATGACGAGGTCCCAGACCCAGCTGAACTCCCACCAGGTGAAGAACGAGTGCCAGCCCAGCGGTGCGGTGGGCATGGCCATGCCGGCCATTCCTGCGACTCCGGGACCGGAGTGATGGTGGTTTCCCGAGCCCATGCCTGGCGGGTCGGACGAGCCCATCGAGGATCCCGTCGACGAGCCTGACGTGGACGGCATGGTCGCAACATGGTGTCCGGTGAGCCAGGAGACAGTGTCGACGACCTGGGGCACGGTCCAGGTCTGCCGACCGGGGTGCATCACGTTGTGATGCCCCTCCGAGCTGAGGAACGTGCGCAGACGTTCGGGGATCATCGAGGCGGATCCGACCCGCGCGATCCCGCTGATCACGAAGCGCTCGTGCTGGTTCGCGTCGAGGAACAGCACCACGTCGGCGTGTTGCACGTCGTAGGTGAGCGGTCTCCCGGTCAACCAGCTCCGTGGCGCCGGGTGCTCCGACGGCACCTGACGCCAGAAGACGCCGAAGTACTTCCAGAGCTTGCCGATGTTGGCCTGGCTGCCGGTGAGCAGGTCCCAGTTCGGCAGCTTGTTCGGCGGGGTGTACAACGCCCGGTAGGCCGCCAGCTGACGAGGCCGATCACGCTTAGGGTCGACCGTGATCGTGAGGAACCTGACCCGGTTGCTGAGACCGGCCTGATCGACGGCACGGGCGGCATCGACGATGTTGGTGGTGTCGAGGGGGCAAGATTCCTGGCACATGGTCATGCCCGCGTAGATCACGACCACCTTGCCGGCGTACGCGGCCAGCGACGTTTGCCGGCCGCGCTGGTTGACCAGGGGCAGGTCGGCCACGTGGGAGGACACCAAGCCGTCGATCTTCGTGCCGACGCCCTGGCCCGGAGCAGCCGGTGCCTGCTGCGCCGCGCCACAACCGGAGATCAGCCCTGCCAGCGCGACGACGACCCCCACCGCCAGCGAGATGCGGGTCCGAGACCAGCGCGTGCTCGTCGCGTGCCGCGACAGCGAAGCGGATCCTGCGCTCACTCTGGCATTCTCGCATCCGAGCCCTGCACACCTGGCCGCACCCAGCAGTCCCAGACGGCAGGTGGCGGCGGCGAAGGTCCGGTCGGCCTCAGGACACCTCGTGCTGGGTCAACCAGCTGATGACCTGCAATGCCTGAGCCTCGGTCCAGGCCGTGCTCTTGGGGTGCGCGGCGCCTTGTCGGCCCTTGGCGTTGAGGTAGTCGTAGAGCTTCTTGGGGATGGCGGCGACCGAGTTGACGTGAGGGACACCCTCGAGGACGAAGCGCTCGTGCCCGCTGGCGTCGATGAAGAAGACCTCATCGGAGTGGTCGATGTCGTAGTGCAGCTTCTGTCCGGTCCGCCAGTTCGTCGGAAGTGGCGGTTTGTCGGGCACCCGCTGCAAGTAGACCCCCAACGTGTGCCACAAAGAGTCGATCGCACCTGAGGACCCGGTCAGAGTCAGCCAGTTGGACGGGACTGGCGTGAAGAGTTTGCGGTAGGCAGCCAACTGCGCGGGGGTGTCACGCTGTGGGTCGACGGTGATGCTCAAGAACACGACCTGCTTGCCGAGCCCAGCCGCGTCGACGGCTCGAGCGATCTGGGTGACGGTGGTCGTGTCCAGGGGGCAGGTCTGCTGGCACAGCGTCATCTCGTCGGAGATCACCACCACCTTCCCGGCGTAGTCGGCGAGTTGATGCGTCTGCCCCCGTGAGTCCACGAGCTTGAGGTGCAACAACGCCGACGGCAACGTCGTGTTCATCTGGGTACCGACTTGAGCCGAAGGCGCCGGAAGGGCGGCGAGTTGCTGAGTGGGCTGGATGGACACTTCGCTGATCGGTCCACCTGCCTTGGGCGGATTGTCCGCGGAGTTCAAGAAGACAACCGCGGCGAGCGCTGCCGCCAGCACGAAGACGAGGCCGACGACGGCCGTCATCTGCAGTGTGGAGTGGGAACGCAACGACGACTCCTTAGCCCGAGTGGTCAGGGTCGGCTGCCCACGTACGACGTCCCCGACCTTCCGAGTGTAGGCGCCGGGTGCCGAGGTCGATCCGGCCACCCACGCCTACCGTCGGCACGTCGGTGACGATGGTGTCGGGGTAGATCACACCCGTGCCGGTGTTGAGGATCACGACCTCGTCGTCGGGCTCGATCCAGCCCTGCGCAACCAGCGATCTGACCGCTGAGACCGTCGCGGCTCCCTCCGGACACAGGAAGAGTCCCTCGAGCCGGCCGACTCGCGAGACGTCGCCCAACAGCTCCTCGTCGCGCACGGCGACTGCGGTACCGTGCGTCGCTCGCACCGCCCGCAGCACCAGGAAGTCACCGAGCGCCTTCGGCACGTTGATCCCGAACGCGACAGTGTCGGCATCGGGCCACGGGCTGGACTCGGTGGCGCCCGCGTCGAAGGCCTCGACGATCGGCGCACACCCGGTGGATTGGACCGCGACGAGGCGCGGCAGGTCGCCCTCTACCCAACCGAGCTGTTGAAGCTCGGTGAGTGCCTTGTGGATGCCGATCAGCCCGACGCCCCCTCCTGTGGGGTACACGATGACGTCCGGCAGCCGCCAGCCCAGCTGCTCGGCGATCTCGAAGCCCATCGTCTTCTTGCCCTCGATCCGGTAGGGCTCCTTGAGCGTCGCCACGTCGAGCCAGCCTGTCTCTTGCCCGTCGAGAGCCTGGGCCACGAGGCGGCCCGCGTCGGAGATCAGCCCGTCGACCAACCACAAGTCGCCACCCGTGGCCACGGTCTCGGCGCGGGTGACCACTGGGGCGTCCAGCGGCATCGCCACGGTGAGTTGCAACCCGCCCCGAGCGGCGTAGGCGGACCAGGCGGCGCCGGCGTTGCCGTTGGTGGGCATGGCCAGCCGCCGCGCGCCGAGCTCACGCGCCCTCGACACTCCCACAGCGGCACCCCGAGCCTTGAACGATCCCGTTGGCAGCAGGCCGTCGTCCTTGATGAAGAGTCTCCGCAGGCCGAGGTCCGCCGCGAGTCGAGGCGCGGGCAACAACGGCGTCATTCCCTCGCCGAGCGTCACGACGGCATCCGCCGACGAGACCGGCAACAGCTCGTGGTAGCGCCACAGGTCAGGCGGACGACCGCCGACGTCCTCGCGGGAGGTGTGCATCGACTCCAGGTCGTATCTCGCGAGCAGCGGCGAACCACAACGAGGGCAAAGCCTCTGCAGCACGGCGGCGTCATGGGTGCTGTCGCACCGGGGGCAGTCGAGGTGGCTCAACATGCTGAAGTCCGACACCGCTCCATCATCACAGCCACGTCGACCGGTCCGCGCCGCACCTGTCGATAGGGGCAGCGCGCACGTCGTATCGGGCGTGACGATCGGCGTGGTGACGAGCACCCCGCCAACAGCTGATCGGCCAGCGGTCACGACCGTACGTTGCTCGCGGGTGCCGTAGCGTCGGGTCACATGAGCCCAGCCGGCCCAACATCACGACGCAGGAGCATCGTCCCGCCCCGTCTGCAGCAGCCCCTGACGCAGGCGCGCCCCCCGGTCGACGATCTGCGTGACGACGCGCTCCTTCAGCGCCTCCACTTCGACGCCGTCGACCTGAGCCGGCGAGTGTCCCGTCTCATCGACATCGAGGGGTGCCTGCTCACCGGCTGCCAGCTTGCCGGCAGTGACCTCGAGAAGCTCACGCTCACCGACACCCGGCTCGATCGCTGCGACCTGGCCAACCTGCGGGTCGACCACGGGTCGTTGGCCAGGGTCGAAGTCGTCGCTGCCCGGATGACCGGTTTCACCGCGGTTGCGACTTCGTTGCGCCACGTTGTCTTCAGGGACTGCCTGGCAGGGCTCAGCTCGTTCAGGTTCGACAGCACGGTCGCGGTCGCCTTCGTCGACTGTCGCATGCACGGTGCCGACTTCGCGTCGGCCGAGCTGCGTGATACTCGATTCGTCAGGTGCGACCTCAGCGGAGCGGAGTTCTCCCAGGCGAAGCTCAAGGGCGCAGTTTTCGTCGACTGCACCTGGGAAGGGGTTCGAGGCGTGACGAGCTTGCGCGGGGCGACGGTGGCCAACCGCTCACCGATCGATCAGCTCGAGTTCACCACCGCGATGGCGGCCGGCCTGGGCATCACGATCGGCGACCCCGACGACTTCGAGGATGAGGAGTAGGTCATGTCCCTTCCAGCACTGGGTGACCTCACCGCAGTGGCGGCTCTGGATAGGCCCGACCTGCTCGCGGAGTCGGTGAGCCGGTCGCTTGGGGAGTGGAAGCACCGCGACTCCGTGGCCGTGTTCGAGATCGATCCGGGGCTCGCTGACACCGCCGCCCTCACGCAGGCCTACGGTCTTCCGCTGACCGCCTCCGCGAACTGCGTCGTCGTGGGAGGTCGCCGCGGCGGAGTCGACCGGGTCGCGGCGTGCGTCGTACGCGCGGACATGCGCGTGCACGTCAACACGGTCGTCCGCAGGCGGCTCGACGTGCGCAAGGCATCGTTCCTGCCGACCGAACACGCTGTCGAGGCCGCCGCGATGGAGTACGGCGGCATCACGCCCATCGGCATCCCCGACGGCTGGTTGCTGCTGATCGCTGCCGAGGTGGCCGAGATTCCCGTGGCGGTCGTCGGAAGTGGCGTGCGGCGCTCCAAGCTGCTGGTACCCGGTCCCCTGCTCGCCGACCTGCCCGGCGCCGAGATCGTTGGCGACCTGGCCTCGTGACCTTGGCCTCCAGGCGTCAGGAGCGGCCCTCGGGACGGTGCCCGCGCGCCCGCCGCGCGACGTTGGCGGACCGCCACCACGCGACCCGAACCTTCATGAGCGCAGGGTGCTGCTCCGACAGGTCGATCGCCGCCTGACGGAGCGGGCGCGACCGACGCCGCTCGATCTGCGCGGCCAGCACCTCCCGCTCGTCCACGCTCTGGTCGCGCGCTGCGGTGGCGGACTCCGCCGCCTCCGTGAGCCCGTTGATCTGCTCGTCGATCCCGGACAGCTCGGATTGCCGCAGCCGCGCCAGCCCGATGATCGCGTCGAGAGAGACCATGAACAGCTCCTCAAGGGTGACGTCTGCGGGTTGGCGACCGCCCGCCCGGGCGGGCAGAAGCAGGTCGTCGAGCTCTCCCACCAGGCGTGCACCGGAGGCCTTGAGCTGGGCAACCTGGGCCTGCTGCCGGGCGGCCACGACGCCCTCGAACTCAGCGGGCAGACCCAGCCGGCCCTCCTGCGGCTTACGTTGGGCCAGAATCTGCTTGGCCAAGGCGCGTTTGATGGTGAGGTCGTAGATCCCACCACCGAGGCGGGCCTGGCGGCTCGCTTCGTTGAGCCGGCGCATCAGCTCGGCCGACTCGAGACCGAGCGATTCGTTGCCCCCGCCACCGGTGATGTCGTAGCCGGCTGGTTCGCGCACGCCGATGGCGGTGCAGAACCGCGACCAGAGGGTGAGTGGGGGGGATCCGGGTGGCGGCAGCGTGATCACGCTGACCTTGTCGGACGGCACCAGATCGGTCCAGATGGCGAGCAGCCGGCCGAGATCTTGCTGGGTCCAGAAGTGCTTTCCGGCGGGGGTGGCGAACGGGTCCTCGGCTGTGATGCTGCGGAGGAACTCCTCCCATGTCCAGGTGTCGCCGTTCTGGCAGAACTCCTGCCAGGCGGCCGGAACCGTCCGCGCCAGGTCTCGCACCGTGACGACGATCTCGACGTCGGCCGGTGCCAGCGATGACACGATCTGCCTCGCCTGGTCGGGGTCGGCGGACCCGAGCCATTCCATGGAGATGACGGCAGCCCGCGCGTCCCACGCCTTGATCTCGTCGACGAGCCGCAGCCAGCTACCGGCGGCCCGATCGGCCGACGCGCCCAGCGGGTTGGCACCGAGCACATCGCGCGCGGCCAGGACCTGATCCTCCCAAGACTCGCCGGGATAGAGCACGCCGTCGTGCCTGGCCAGCCGCTCCTTGTTGGCGGCGAGCACGGCCTGTAGGTACGTCGTACCGGACTTCGGGGTGCCTACGTGCACGTAGACCGTCTCGACCATGCCCTGACTCTCCTTCGCGGTGCCCCCGAAAACTACCACCGCGGAAGTCAGGATCCGGGCTGAGCTGCGCGCGGGACGACTGGTCCCCGAAATCAGCGCAGGGGTACGAAGGCGTAGTGCCCGAGTCTTCGGGCCGAGACCTGCCCGGTGGCGGACCTGTCGACGACGAGCATCCGACCGAAAACGGGGATCACCATCCGTCCCGGCTCAGCCAGCTGCCCGACGAGCTCCTCGGGCAGGTGGCGTGCCTGCGCAGAGACGAGAATACGGTCGAACGGGGCCTCGCCAGGGAGGCCAAGGACCTCCGACTCGGCCGGCTGGATCGACACCCACGGCAGGTCGTACGAGGCGACGTTCTCGCCACCCCAAACCACCAGCTCAGGCACCCGCTCGACCCCCCGAACCCGGCCGGTCGGGCCGGTGAGGTGGCCCAGCAGAGCGGTGGTCCAGCCGGATCCGCTGCCGACGTCCAGCACGCTGTCCGCCTGCCGGACGTCGAGCCACTCGAGCATCCGCAGCACGGTGGTCGGCTGGGAGTTGGTCTGGCCGTGTCCGATCGGCAGCGGCCGGTCCTCCGCGGAGTACCTGCGCTGGTCGTCGGTCAGGAAGTCTGAGCGACGAATCTCTGCGAAGGCTCGCTGCACCTGCACGAGGCTGACGCTAACTAATGTTCACGACCACTGGGGCCGCACGCCATGGCCTGCAACTCAGCGTTCCCATGAGGGGCGCAGCGAGAAGGACGCGTCGCCATTGGGCGAGACCCGGACTCCGAGCACCTGGTGCAGCTGGATCTCGTTTCGCTCGAAGCTGAGGCGCGAGCCGGCCATGTAGAGGCCCCAGATGCGGGCTGTCGCTTCGCCGACCTCGGCGACGCAGGCGTCCCAGTTCGCCACGAGGTTCGCGCACCACTGGGTCAGCGTCAACGCGTAGTGCTCGCGCAAGTTCTCCTCGTGGCGCACCTCCAAGCCGGCGTCCTGGGCCTCAGTGATGATCCGACCGGACGCCGTGAGCTCCCCGTCGGGGAAGACGTAGCGGTCGATGAACGCCCCGGTCTTGACCCGCTCGGAGTTGGTCGGGCGTGTGATGCAGTGGTTGAGCAGCCGCCAGCCGTCACGCAGCTTGTCGCGCAGGAACCGGAAGTACGACGCGTAGTTCTGCACGCCGACGTGCTCGAGCAGGCCGATCGAGCTGACCGCGTCGTAGCCTTCGCCCGGGGCGTCTCGGTAGTCGGAGTGCAGGATCGTGATCTTGTCGGACAGCCCGGCTCGCTCCGTCGCGACCTGACCCCAGGAGGCTTGTTCCTTGGACAACGTGACGGCGACGACCGAGACCCCGTAGTGCTTGGCGGCGTGGACAGCCATGCTGCCCCAACCACAGCCGACGTCGAGCAAGCGCATACCCGGCTGCAGATCGAGCTTGCGTGCAACCAGGTCGAGCTTCTCCTCCTGGGCCTCCTCGAGGCTGGCGTCGGGCTTCGGGAACAGCGCACATGTGTAGGTCATCGACGGCCCGAGCACCCGCTCGTAGAAGGCGTTGGATACGTCGTAGTGGTGGTGGATCATGTCGGCGTCGCGTCGGCGCGAGTGGCGGAGCCCCTCGGCAATGCGGCGCCATTGCGGCAGCGTCTCCTGGGCCGGTGGTTGCGGCGGCACCAGGTTGCGCCAACCCATCTGCTTGAGAACCTTGGCCGCATCAGCGGGGGTGGGGCGCCGCACCCGCCACTTGCCCAGCACCTTGAAGGCTTCGTACGGGTCGCCGGGGTGGGCGCCCTCGATCCGCAGGTCGCCGGCGACGTAGGCACGGCCGAGCCCCAGGTCACCAGGCGCGGTGGCGATGTAGCGAAGCCCGCGCTCGGACAACAGCCGCATGGTGAACGGCGAGTCGATCGGCCCGGTTCCGCTTCCGTCGTACGCCTCGAACCGCATCGGGGTGCCCTCGTCGGTCAGCATCTCGATGATCTCGGCAATGGTCATTGTCCTCGCACCACCTTTTCGTAGAACCCGGTCAGACGCCCGTCGGGATCGTACTCATCTTTGACGCTCTGGTAGGTCTTCGCGCCGTAGAGCTCATCGAACGTGTCGCGGTCGTAGTAGACGTCGGAGTAGAGCGACTTGTGTCCGCCGTAGTCGGCGACCGCCTGCTCGACGAGACGGTTCACGTCCCCGTCGGAGCGTCCGGGCTCGATCGGCACGGTCCCCCAGAAGCCGACGTTGATGTAGAGCTCCCCCGGAGTGAGCGGATACAACGGCCACTGCGTCGCCGATCCGGGGCCGTCGGGCTCGCGGAGCTTGAGCGGGCACAGCCACACCGGCGACAACGGGACGTGCTCGCCGAACCATCGCAGGAACTCCGCTGTCCGCGCGACCGGGATCTCCACGTCCTGCACGACGCTCTCGCGCGCCGGCAACCCACGCCAACGGTCGACACGCGCCGCCACGCCGAACCGGTTCTCAAGCCCAACGATCGAGTGGAAGACGTCGCTGCGCCGGTAGCGCGAGGGCCAGAGCCGACGGATCACGGGGTGCTGAGCGCCGAAGGCCTTGGAGCACCAGAACCAGTCCGAGTCCCAACGCCACAGGTAGTCGTGGGCAGTGAGAGCATCACGGGAACGCTCACGGATGGAGCGGTAGAAGATCTCCTGGCCGGTGTAGTCGCTGGGTCGCAGCACGCCCGATTGGCGGATGTCGCGCGACCAGCGCCCCAGGGTGAGGTAGGCCTCGTGTGGGCCGAAGACCACACCGTCGACGAAGTCGACATCGGTGTTCTCCCAGACGCGGTCGCGGCAGACGGAGTCGAGCGCCGACGCCATCTCGTCGAGGTCGGTGAACGGCACGTGCCGGAGCGCGACGTACGGCGACACCTGCTCCAGCTCGATGCGTAGCCGGACCGTGTAGCCGAGACTGCCGTAGGAGTTCGGAAAGGCGCGGAACAGGTCGGCATGCGGGCCCTTCGGGCCGCAGGTGACCAAGCGGCCGTCGCCGGTCAGCACGTCCATCTCGAGCACGGACTCGTGCGGAAGTCCGCTCCGGAACGACGTCGACTCGATGCCCAGGCCCGTGACGGCGCCGCCGAGCGTGATCGTCTTCAGCTGCGGGACGACCATCGGCATCAGACCATGGGGCAGTGTTGCCTCGACCAGGTGCTCGTAGGTGCACATGCCTTGCACCTCGGCCGTCCGGGCGGTGGCATCGACGGAGACGACTCCGTCCAGCCCGGTCACGTCGAGGCCACTTTCGGCCACCGCGCGGGGGCGGAAGAGATTCGACGTGCGCTTCGCTAGCCGCACGTTTCGACCGGGCGGGATCGCCTCGTAGGACGCCCGCAGCTTCTCGACTGCTGCCTGATGAGTCGACCCTCTGAGCTCCTGTTCGGCCACGGCTACACCCTAATGGTCCGGGCTGCGAGATGGCCTGGCAGCGTCGGCGACGTCACGAGGCGACCGAGGCCTGCCTCGGGCCGGCGATACAGTCCTGCGTATGGTGCGGTGTCCGACCGGCGGGCCCGAGGGTGGTGCGAGCTTCCGCGGCAGCAGATCAGGCCTTGCAGTCACCGCGGCCGGCTCACGGTGGGTGACGTGCACGCGCCCATAGGCAACCGCTGGCAGCTCGTGTCAGCGTATGCAGCGGTCTGCGCAGCCAACCAGATGCTCTGGTTGACCTTCGCGCCGGTGACCACCTCGGCCGCTCGTCACTACGGGGTGTCGGTAGCCGCGATCGGCTGGCTCTCAGAGCTGTTCCCACTGCTGTACGTCGTGCTGGCGATTCCGGCAGGGATGCTGCTGGACCGCTGGTTGCGTCCGATGCTGGCACTCGGTGCCGCGTTGACCGCGGTCGGTGGCGCTGCGCGGCTCATCGACTCGTCGTACGGTTGGCTGCTTGTCGGACAGGTGCTGGTGGCGATCGCGCAACCGCTTGTGCTGAACGCGGTGACTCAAGTGTCCAGCGGCTACCTCGAGCCGTCGGCACGGCCACAGGGGATCGCGACCGCCTCGATGGGGATCTTCGCCGGAATGGTGGTGTCGCTCGGGCTGGGAGCGGCCATGGGGAGCCACCTTGGCGCGTTGCTCGTCGTACAGATGCTGGCGGGCGTGCTCGCCGCTGGCTGGCTGGTGCTGGCCCTCACCCGACCGGCGCCGTACCCGCCGCTCGCCGAGAAGGTCAACGGCCGATCCGTCGCAGGGCTCCTGCGCGACCCCTACCTGGCGCGGCTGACCGGCCTCGTCTTCTTGGGCTTCGGCATCTTCGTGGCGCTGACGACGTGGCTGCAGCCGTTGCTGCATCCAGCCGGGGTCAGCACGTCGGAGGCTGGTCTGATG
>JBOHDU010000427.1:0-3645 GCA_050700615.1 Nocardioidaceae bacterium | reverse complement strand
CCTGGGACCGGATCGTCGGCAGCAGCGGCCTGGTACGGGTCGACCACCTTGCCGCCGAACTCGGATGGAGCCGCACGCGCCTATGGTCCCGGTTTCACTCGCAGATCGGCCTGCCACCCAAGCGCGCCGCGAAACTGGTCCGCTTCGACCATGCCGCTCACCGCCTGGTCGCGGGCCAGGACACGGCCCGAGTCGCGGCCGACTGCGGCTTCACCGACCAGTCCCACCTGCATCGAGACGTTCAGGCGCTTACCGGAATAACCCCGGCGACCGTGGCCGGCGAGCCATTTCTGACGGTCGATGACATCGCATGGCCCGACGCTTGGCGGCACGCGACAAGCTCGCCAGCAATGACCCCTCGGACACGCATCTGAACCTGCTCCTCGAGCGTCGCGCAGACCACCCCGCCGGGCCAGCGACCTGCGGTCGCCGGGGCTCGCCGGGACGACCGCCTCGCCATCCCGCTGACCGATCCGGCCACGGGACACGTGTCCGATGCGACGCAAGCCGTTGTCGGCGCCGGGGATGGATAGTCGAGGCATGACCGACTATCCGGGCGTTGGTACACAGCCGTTGGCTGCAGCGTTACTCGATGCGGGTCCGGTGGTCCTGGGCGAGGCCGTGCAACGGGCACGGCTGCCCGGGCTGGCGCGGGCACAGGACCCACAGGTCTGACGCCGTCGCTCGGTAGAGGCGGTACGGGGAGGATCCCGTCACGTCGTCTCGCGTTATCGGGCCACCGCCCCGATCGCTTGGCCCTGGGTAGATCCCCAGTCCGCGATCGAGGTCGTCGCCGGAGATCTCGCGCGCCTCTCCGACCGCATACACGGCGCGGCCGTGGTACGGCGCGACGGTGGAGTCGAAGACGACGATGCTGACCTGCGGCCGCTGGGCGAGGTTGTGGGAGTGCTGGGCGTCGGTCGCGGAGAGCCAGTAGAACGCCCGCTCACCCGGGGAGGCGAAGTAGACCGGGGAGGTCCACGGCCGGCCGTCGGGGTCGGCCGTGCCGAGCGTCAGGTAGCGGTTCGCGTCGAGAAGAGCACGCGCGTGCGCAGCGAGGTCGTCGTGCGTCATCGCTTACCGCACCACCTGAAATCCCAGATGTGTCGCGCCCGGGGTCACCTGCACGGTCGTCCGTTCCAGACTGATCGCCGAGTCGAGCGTGCTGAACAGGTGCGTGCCGCCACCGAGCAGGACCGGGATTACGTGCACACGGATCTCGTCGACGAGGCCGAGCGGGATGGCCTGCTGCATGACGGTCGCGCCATGCAGTCCGACGACCTTGTCGCCCGCCGCGGTCTTGGCCTGCTCGATCGCGCTGACCACGCCGTCGGTGACGAACGTGTACACGGGTGGGTGCGGCGTGGTCGGCTTGTGGTGGGTGACCACGAAGCACGGGGTGTCACCGACAGGGCCGCTGTCGCCCCAACCACCGTCGCCCTCGTTCTTGTCGAAGGACTTGCGACCCATCACGATCGCGCCGGCACCGTTGAGCATCTCCTGCAGGATGGCCCGGTCCTGGTCGGTGGCCGCGGCGGACATCCAATCGTGCAGCATCCCGGCACCGTCGCCGAACGGATTCTCGCGGCTGTCGTTCGGGCCGGTCACGTACCCGTCGAGCGAGGTGGACATGTCGCAGATCACGAGCGCCATGGGTGACTCCTCTCTGTGCGGCCAACGCGGGTTGAGCCAAACAACCTTCACCTATACCGACGACGCCCAGCGGCACTTCTCATCGGCGAGCGGTCGCCTTGGGCGGTCAGAAGGCCCGCCCCACGGATGATCAAGCCCGTCTCGCAGGACGCCCCATCACCGGGCGTGTGCCCAAGGAACGGCGGCCACAGGAAGTGCCTGATCCTGAGGGGTTGTCGGCCGGTCCACCGTCTACCGATCCGTCCAGCGCGCCGAAGACGTCAAAGCTAGCTAATCATCGGCCGGCAGCGCGCCAGGTTGCGGCTGGTGACAGCACCGTTACCAACACCCCTACTCGAGCAGCTCTGGCTGCTCGCGCACGATGCGCTGGAAGAGCGGTTGGAAGCTGAACCAGCCGGCGATGTGGGAACCGACCTGACTGGCAGTGAGAGCTGCCATCTCCGGGCCGATGAGCTTCGGGGTCCCAGCGGCCTCTGCGACCAGCTGGACCTGGCAGGACCGCTCCATCGTGATGAACCACCACGCAGCCTCCTCGACACTCTGGCCGACGGTGAGCAGCCCGTGGTTCTGCAGGATGACCGCTTTGTTCTCGCCGAGGCAGTGGGCGATCCGCTTTCCCTCCTCGATATCGAGCACGACGCCGGTGTAGTCGGTGAAGACCGAGTGGTCGTCGTAGAAGGCGCAGGCGTCCTGAGTGATCGGGTCGAGCGGCCGGCCGAGGGTGGCGAACGCGCGCCCGAAGGTGCTGTGGGTGTGCGCGGCGGCGACAACGTCGGGCCGGGAGGCGTGCACCTGGGAGTGGATGGCGAACGCCGCGCGATTGAGCGGTTGGTCGCTGTCGATCACCTCACCCTCCTCGTTGACGAGGATGAGGTCCGAGGCCTTGATGTGACCGAAGTGCATCCCCCACGGGTTCACCCAGAAGTGATCGGTGAGCTCGGGGTCCCGGGCGGTGATGTGCCCGGCGACACCCTCGTCGAACCCGAAACGGGAAAAGAGCCTGTAGGCGCCCGCGAGCGCCTGCTTGCGATGGAGGCGCTCCTTCTCGAGATCTACCTCCGGCGGCGTTACAGGTGCTTCCAAGGTCTCCGGCACGACAGCCTCCTGCGAGAACGGGTGTGCACCCATCGTACCGGGACAGCGACGAGTGGTCGGGAGCCAGCAGAAGATGCGCAGGTACCCTGATCATGTGCACGGCACCTGGTGGTCGCGCCGCGCGATCGGGCTCCACGTTGCGCTCGTCCTGAGCGTCCCGGGCTTCCTCGCCTTGGGGTGGTGGCAGCTGTCGCGCGCCCTCGGGGGCAATTCCCTCAGCTGGGTCTACACCGTTGAGTGGCCCTTCTTCAGCGCCTACGCGATCTACATGTGGTGGAAGCTCCTCCACACGGGGTCAGAGCCCCGAGGCCCAGTGCAGGTGAGAGCCGAACCGGTGGACGACCCCTACGACGAGGCCGAGCCGGAGCTCGCCGCCTACAACCGCTACCTCGCGAGCCTCCATGCCAGTGACCCGGCTGCCCCGCGCGGCGCCGCCGAGGCCACCGACGATCGCTGAGCGTGCTCGCGGAGCCGCACGGACCCGCCAACCTCGCGGGCGCGCTTCTCCGCTACCGCGTGATGGCCTGGATCGTCGGCATCATGCTGATGCTCCTCTGCTTCGTCGCCATCCCACTGCAGTACGCCGCGAACGAGCCGGCCATGGCAGGCGTCGTGGCGCCGCTTCACGGCTTGTTGTACATCGTGTACCTGGTCGCGGTGGGCGACATGGCGCGGAGGTCGCGTTTCTCGGGCCGTCAGCTGGCAGGTCTCGTCGCAGCGGGCCTCCTTCCTGGCCTCGCCTTCTTCGTCGAGGCCCGCACGACGGCCCGGCTGCGGGCCGAGAAACCTTGACCCTTGACCCTCTTCGAGCGCGCACCTATCGTGCTAAAAGCACCTGACCCCTGCCACAGATCGCTTGTCATGACAGGCCGCTGCCGGGCTCAGGAAGCGCCGAAG
>JBOHDU010000426.1:0-7192 GCA_050700615.1 Nocardioidaceae bacterium | reverse complement strand
GTCGAAGACCGTCAGCCGGCCGGCGCGCCCCACGAACATGTTCCTTGCCGCGTAGTCGCCGTGGCTGGTCGCGAGTGGCAGCTGATCGGGCAGCACTGTCGACGCGAGGCGGGCGCCGTCCTCGGCGATGCTGCCGATGGCCCGTTGGCCAAGCCGATCGCGCAGGAAGCCTCCGTACGCCTCGAAGAGCCGAACGACTTCACCGCGACAAGCCTGGCGGGCCGGCAGCTCCCGTTCGGTGGCAACCTGCTGGAAGGCGTGCAGCCAACCGCCGGCCCGTCGCCACACCTCGGCCTTGACCTGGCTGGCGTGTAGCGGGCGACGGACTCTGCTCTCGGTCACGAAAAGCTGCCGCATCGTCGTGGCGTCCACGAAGTCCATCAAGATCGTGTTCTGTGCGGCCAGGTGCGCGAGCGGGCGGACGGCCCCGAATGCCGGACCGGCATCGGCGAACCGCTGGAAGATCGAGCGCAGTCCGGCGTACTCCCACATCGTCAACTCACCGGCCGTCACCGTGTCGGTACGCAGCCGCGGACGCTCGGTCCTGGGCGGCGACTGCCGCGCATTCGGAGCCTGCTCGTCGCGACGCACCTTCGCCAAGATCTGTGGAGGCTGGGCGAGATCACCGAGCCGGACGGCGTACAGCATGCATCGCGGCCGGACGCTGATCGGGCTTAGGTCGATGCGCGTCCAGGCACGTTGTCCGGGAAACCACCGAGTCGCGTTGTCTGACACGCATTGCCGGATCGATGCGGCGATGACGGGATCGACCGACCCCACCGTATCCTCACCCCCGCCCATGTCATCGACCGAAGCACTGTCAGCCGATTGCCAGGTCCATATCATGTCAGCATGGGCGCGGTGGGGAAGCACAAAGAGGCTGATCCGCTCCAGGCGGCGCGCGCAGCCGGTGTCATGCGCCGGCGTCGATTTCCGTTCGGGGTCCTGCTTCTCGTCGGCGCGCTCATCGCGGGTGGCCTCGCGGTGTTGGCGCTGACCGGCGGCAACCATGACGACGAGGGGACGCCGCCGGTCGTCCGGCACTCGGTCTACCGGGCGTTCACCGCCAACTCCTTCTGGAACACTGCCTTGCCCGCGACGGCCCCGTTGGATCCGCACGGCAGCAAGATCCTGCACTATCTGCGCACCGCTCCGGAAAGTGGCAAGGGGTGCCTCTCTCTGGCCGGAGCGGGGTCCAACCCCTGGGGTAACCCGATCTACTGGGCCAAGCCAGCTGACCCGACCTACGACGTCACCGGCGTCGAGTATGACCGGCCGCAAGAGGTCACCCACCTCCGCATCCCGGTCAGCGCGGAGCCTGCTGCCAACAGCGACGAGACGATGAGCATCTACGACATGCAAAAGGGGTATGTGGTCGCGCTGTCGGGCGCGGTCTACCACCCCGCGACCGATACCTGGACCGCACGCGGAGCCACCGTCACCTATCTGCGCTCGAACGGCCTCAACGTGAAGATCGGCCAGTCCGACGATCCGCGCAACGTCGGAACGCACCGTGGCAACAACGGTGCCACGATGACGGTGTCCTGGGATCAGGTGGAGCGCAACGACCTCCGCCACGTGCTCAAGGTCGCCGGTGGCCCGGAGCTGTCCAGCCGCCATGTGTTCCCGATGACGGGCTCCGACGGTGGCTATCGGGGCAAGAACCCTGCCGTACCGCCAGAGGGGCTCCGCCTGCGGATCAAGCCCACGGTCGACCTGAGCTCACTCGCTCTCGGACCGCAGGCACTGGTGATCGCCCGGGCACTCCAGCAGTACGGCTTCTACTTCGGTGACTCCGGCGGCACCACGGCGCTGAAGCTGGAGAACACCCGGGCGGAGGGCAGAGGGCAGCTTTGGACGCTACCGGCCGACGCGCTGTGCAGTCTTCCGTTCACTCCCAAGTACTGGGATGTCGTTGCCGAAGGGTACAACCCGGGCAGGTGAGATCCGGGCGGTGAGTCCTGGCGATGCATCCACCTGTTCTCCGGCACACCCCCAACAACGTGCGGTCGTGACCGGAGTGGTCGCGACCGGACGTTCGTCCGGGGTCTGCCGGGCCCAGGCGGCGCCTCGCTGCGTTGGCGGCAGAGGCCGATACAACCCCGGTATCGGCCTCTTCCGCCGCCTGGCGATGCATCCACCTGTTCTCCGGCATACCCCCAACAACGTGCGGTCGTGACCACTAGCATGAGGTGGAGCGGGTGGCCCGGGGAGGGGGTGCAGTGACGCTGCTGTTGCTCGCTGTTGTCCTTGCCCCGTTGGCGATCTGGGGATTCGTCGTCTGTGTCCGTGAGCCGATGCGGATCGCGCTGCCGATCTTCGCGGCGCTGGTTCCCTTCGGCAGTGGGCTGTCGGTGGGCTCGTCGAAGTACGGGTCGCTGTCGTCGCTTGCCGGCTTCGTGCTCGGCATCGGGCTCGTCCTCCAACTTTTCACCCGGCCACGCGGCGCCCCCCGACTATCGCTGACCGTGCCGGTGTGGCTGTTGTTCCTCGGCACGGCCGCTGCCACGGCATTGTGGACCATCGACACGGGCGCCACGATCAGCAACTTCATGACCTTGGCAAGTCTGGTCATCGTCTTCGTCTTGGCGGCCATGCACCATGTGGACCGAACCATCCTGCGCCGCACGGAGAACGGCCTGCTCGCCGGTGGTGTGCTTGTCGTGCTCTACGGCGTCGGCCAGATGACGGTCCTCGGTGGACTGCCATCCAAAGGCGCCGGCGGCGCCACTGGCGGGCAGGGACGGTTCGGGGACAACCTGCTGGGGGCCAACATCGAGGCCGTCGCGTTGCTGCTGCCGCTGGTGCTGGCCCTGAGCCGATGCTTCAACTCCAAGGAACGCAGGCGTTGGATGTACGCCGTGATCGCCGCCCTCGCGCTCGTCGGCATCCTGCTCACCGGGTCGCGTGGTGGCACGCTGTCCGCAGCCGTGGCCGTGGTCACGCTGACATTTGCCGGGCAGCATCGTGCCCGCCGGGGGCTGCTCGTGTGCTGCGGCATCGGCCTGGTCGTCGCCGGCTACGTCTGGGTGGCGCATCCGTTCGGAATCGCCGATCGCACCTACCAGAGTGCGACATCTTCATCCGGACGGACAGACATCTGGGCGGTGGGCCTCGCATCCTGCCCGCGCTACTGTGCGTTCGGCTCCGGGTGGGGGACCTTCCCCGACGTGTACGCCGACACTCAGGCGTCGGTTGCGAGCGCAAACGTCCTGGTGGGAACCCAGGGCTCCTACCAGCCGCACAATGTCTGGCTGCTTGCAGCCGTGGAGCTCGGCCTGCCGGGACTGTTCCTGCTGAGCCTGGCGCTGTTGGTGAGCATCGGCGAGGGGCTGCGATTGCCACGCTCGCTGCGTGGACCGCCGCTTGCGGGACTCCTGGGCCTCGTCTTCGCCGTCGTGCTCCTGTCGAGCCTTGCGTTCAAGTGCTTCTGGATGGTGCTGATCCTGGTCGAGATGAACCGCAACCTGCATGACGAGGAGTCCAGAGCACCCCAGGACGCGAGCGACCTGGCGGAGCCTGAACCCCCGATCATGGCGTCGCCGTCGGTGGCGTGAGCTCGACCTGCAGGAGTACTGAACCCTCGGCCATCGGTTCTCCGCGGCGGGCTGAGCGACCAGCAAGGCTGACGGCTACTTCGCGCGCGAGTCCGCAGGCTTGGGTTTGGCCAGCGCACCAGGGGAGTGCATCTTGGCCGTGGACCTGATGCCATGCCCCAGGCCGAGCCAGCGGGGCAGGTGCCAATGGTGGTGGCGCACCATCACCACGCCTGCCGGGCCGCCGTCGAGATAGCGCTCGGTGAGACGCACCAAGGCCGACTGGCGCACGCCTTCCTGTACGACCAGGACGATCAACGACGATGCCGATCGAGTCGCGACCTCCATCTCGGTGGGGCCTTGGATGATGAGCAGGTCGTCGTCGGCCGGGCTACGCCCGGGTTTGGCTTGTCTCCCGGCCGGAAGGGGCGAGTCGGGCCGGCCACCCTGGACGACTCGCACGCGCCGTGACCGGCGGAGGATCAACGACAGCTTGTCGGCGAGTTGGTGACGCTCGAAAGCGGTGGCGTGGCTGCCGGCGAGCAACAGGCTCTGGGCAGGGTGAGTCTGGATCAGGCGTGACAGTTGGGGGAGGCCGCGTATCTCGCCACTGTGGCGCATCAGTCGCACGCGTGCGAAGACCGGGGCGCCCGTGACCTCTTCCGCTGCGACAGCCGACGCAACCGGTCGCCGGACGAGCAGCAGCAGGCCCACGAGTCCGACACCGACGATCAGGCCGCCCATGAGGCCGAGTCCGATCGTCAACGGCCCCCCGAGCTTGGGATTCGGCTTGGCCGGTTCCGCCGCGGGCTGCTGGACCGCGAACGATCCCACCGGACCGGCGTAGTTGTTGAGCTGGAGCGTGAACCTGGTCGCGGCCACGTTCGCGAGATTCTGGGCTTCGGTCGCTGTTTTTCCGTGGCCGATCACGCTGAAGACGATGTTGTCCTGGGCGGCGACCAACGAGACCCGGCTCGGGATGACACTCACCGAGTCGCGCAGCGGCGGTGTGTACATGTCGCGGACCGCACTGGCGACCGCACCGTTGTTGAAGACTGAGGTGGCAAGACGGGGGAGCGGGTTGAGGTTCTGCAAGTTGATCTTCCCCGTTGGGCCAACCTGAGCCTGCGCTTCGTACTTGGTCGGGCCCCTGTCCAGCGCCATCGGAACCAGGACGCCAAACGCCAGGATGCACAAGGCGATGAACCACAGGTACCGACGGAGTCCCCAACCGAGCACCTTGAAGGCGTCATTGCTCTCGCTCATGTGCCACCCCTCCCCGAAACTTTCCTCAGTCTAGGCACGGGCTTCCTGGCGTGTGTTCGGAACGGTTGCTCTGCCAAGAAATTTCTTAGCGGCTTGCCGCTCCCGGCCTCCCGCGTCGGATGCTGACCCAGAGTCGGCGGCTGCCTTCGGCTGTTGCCTGGCACAGATCGACGCTGAACGGCAGCGGGTCCGTCGGCGACCAGATCGCGTGTGCCTTCGGACCGCGCATCCAGCGAAGCCAGTCTCGCCATGTGAGGGTGCCCTGATGATGCGCGACGATGCTCGCCTGCAGGTCACGGCGAAGATCTACCCACTTGGCGCCTGCGTAGCGTTGCTCTCGTGACGGGGGCAGCGGTAGGCCGGCGGCATGGCAGTAGGCGGTATACACCAACTCGACGCCTCCCGCCTCGGCGATCGCCGAACGACCAGTCGGACGACCGACGTTGGGCTCGATGATCGACAGCCTGCCGCTTCTCGAGTCACGCTTCATCTCGACGTACCCCAGTCCGTGGAAGCCGACGCTGTCGAAGAGCTTCAGCGTGGTTTCCAGTACCTCGTCGTTGCGGCACTCCTCGCCCGAGGCGCTGGTTCCGATTACAGGCGGCCATTGACGGATCTTGCGAGCCACGAAGGTCGCCAGCGGTTGCCCGTGCTCGTCGAAGTAGCCGTTGCAGGAGTACAGCTCGTCCTCGGGGCCGGCTACCCATTCCTGGGCGATCAGGGTGCCCGACCAGATGCCGACCGTGTCGTAGATGGACAGCAGCTCCTCGGGGTCACCGGCCTTGAACCCCTTGGCGCTGGTGTGCAGGAGCCACCGCGCGGACTTGTACGGCGGCTTCAGCACGCACGGGTAGGACGCCTCGTCGGCGAACGCCTCGGCATCGCGCCGCGACTTCAGCACCTCCGTTCGCGGCACGGGGAGCCCCATGTTCTGGGCATGGCGGGCGAACCGGACCTTGTCCATCAGCACCTCGACAACCGGATGCGGTGCCAGCGGGAGCAGATAGTCAGCTGCCAGCTCATGCCGGTGTCGTGAGACCGTGTCGACACTCGCGTCGGTGCACGGGATCAGCACGCTCGGTCTCCCGACTCGGTGGGCGAGGGCGCGCAAGGCGGAAACCAGCGGCGGGCCCGAAAGCGGCGACTCGGCAATCTCGAAGCACGCGTTCGTGCGGGCACCCCAATGCCGGTGTGACCCGACCACGCCCGCGACCCGGACGCCGCGACTGGACAGGATACGCGCGGTCTGCAGGCCGGTGATGCTGTCCAGGCCGACGACGACAGCAGGAGTGCCGGGGCTCTCCCGCTGTCTCGTAGCCCGACGGTCAGGGCTGCTCATCGGCCTCCTCGGCTTCGATCGTCTCCTTGGTGTGCACCAGGTCGAAGATGTGGTCGACCTTGGCGATGTGCGGGTCGGCGGCTGCAGGCTTGCCTTCTGCCTTGAGCAAAGTCAGCGTCTCTTCCATCGCCTGGACCGACGCACGCATCGGGTGGTTGGCGAGGATCACCATCGAGAAGCCCTTCGCGTGCAGCTCGGCGGCGGTGTAGTCGGGGAACAGCGTCGGCACCGCGACGAGCGGAGTCGAGAGCCCGGTTCGGTGCCACTGCTCCAGGAACTCCTCGATCTCGGCAAGGGACTTGTCCTTGGAGTGGATGAGGATCGCGTCTGCCCCGGCATCGGCGTACGCAGTGGCCCGTTCCATCGCGGAGTCGACGCCGTGCCCGGCGATCAGCGCCTCGACACGGGCGATCAGCACGAACGCCTCGGACTCCTGCGCATCCTTGGCACCGCGCAGCCTTCGAGCCTGCTCGGCGGGCTTGATCAGCTCACGCACCGCCTGGCCCTGGTAGAGGCTGTTCCGCTTGGGGAACAGGTTGTCCTCGATGCAGACGGCGGCGACGCCGGCGCGGTCGAACTCCACAGCCGTGCGAACCACGTTGCTGTAGCCGCCGTAGCCGTTGTCACAGTCGACGACGACCGGCAGGTCGGTGACGCTTGCGATCCTGCGGGTGACGTCCAGCGTCTCGGTCATCGTGACCAGGTTGAGGTCGGGCAGCCCGTACGCCATGGCCGAGACCCCGAACCCACTGACCCAGACCGCGTCGAAGCCGAAGCCGTCGATGAGCCGAGCGCTCATGGCGTCATGCGCGCCGACGGCGACCACTGCTCTGTCCCCCCAGAGCCCCGCCCGCAGCGCCTCTCGTTTGCGGTCCGCGCGGTTTGCTCGTCGTTCAGATGAGCCGTTCTGCATCGTTCATCTCCTCGTCTAGTTGTCCCCGTTGGAACGCGTCGACCAACTCGACGACTCGTTCGCCGATGAGGCGCTGGGAATCCAACGCCATTGCCCCGATGTGCGGTGTCAGCACCACGTTGGGAAGGTCTGCCAAGG
>JBOHDU010000425.1:0-5905 GCA_050700615.1 Nocardioidaceae bacterium | reverse complement strand
GCACCGGCACCTAAAGCCGGCGTGTCTGCCTGTTCCACCACTCTGGCTCGCTCAGCGCAGAGTCTAAGCCCGGATTCACCGCCCTCCGCGGAGCGATCGAGCCGCGGCGCTCAGATACCGAGATCGCGGCGGAGCTTGGCGACGTGACCGGCCGCCTTGACGTTATACATCGCGTTCTCCACCACGCCGGCCTCGTCGATCACGAATGTGGAGCGGATGACGCCGACCACCGTCTTGCCGTAGAGCTGTTTCTCACCGTAGGCGCCGTAGGCCTCGAGCACGCTCTTGTCGGGGTCGGACAGCAGCGGGAACGTCAGCGCGTCGTGCTCCCGGAAGCGCGCGAGCTTGGCGGGGGTGTCCGGTGACAGTCCGAGTACGACGTACCCCGCGGCAGCCAACGGTTCGAGCGAGTCGCGGAAGTCACAAGCCTGCGTCGTGCAGCCGGGGGTCATCGCTGCAGGGTAGACGTACAGGATCACCTTCTTCCCGCGGTAGTCGGCGAGGCTCACCTGCGTCTCCGAGTCGGTCGACAAGGTGAAGTCCGGGGCGGTGTCGCCCGCTTCGAGGCGTGGCATCGAGAAGGTCCTCCAACGATCGGGTCGGTGCGGGCCGGTGGTGGCTGCCTGGCTACGCGCAGCCGGAGGCCGTGTGGTGCTGATCCTGCCACGTGTCCTCGGCCAGTAGAGACCGCAGGGTGGCAGGCGGTTTGCTCGGCGCGGCACTACCAGACATTTCGGACGACCGATGCGACGGCGCCGGTTGTTACATGCAAGACTTGCCCACGCACGACACCCGGAGGAGGACATGTGAGCTCGGGAGCACGCACCCCTGACCAGATCGCGGCCGATATCGCGGAGACCCGCAATCGCCTGGCTGGGACGATCGACCAGCTCGTCTACCGGGCGCAGCCGAAGACGATCGCGAAGCGCAAGGCCGAGAGCCTCAAGGCGCGGTTCGTCGACGAGCAGGGCCATCCCAAGCTCGACCAGATCCTCAAGGTTTCGGGCATCGCGGTCGGGATTCTGGCCGTTGTCGTCGCCATCCGTAAGATCGCCAGCTGAGCGACCAATTCTTCAGAAAGGGCTCAACGTGGCGAAGTCGGGCCCCCTCGACGACAAGCTCCCCATCCGTATGCTCCACGATCGCGTCCTGGTCTCGATCGACGCAGACTCAGGTGAGCGTCGTTCGCACGCGGGCATCGTGATTCCCGCGACGGCGACGATGGGCCGGCGACTGGCGTGGGCGCAGGTCGCTGGCGTGGGCGCCACCGTGCGCACGGTCCAAACCGGCGACCGGGTGCTGTTCGACCCCGAGGACAAGGCAGAGGTCGAAGTTCGCGGCGAGACCTACATCTTGCTGCGGGAGCGAGACCTGCACGCCGTCGCGTCCGAGCGGCTCGAAGACGGCCAGACCGGTCTTTACCTCTAGAGCAGATCCCCCATCCAGTGCTCCACATCTTCGGGGCTGCGGGGGAGACCGCCGGAGAGGTTGCGGCAGCCGTCGTCGGTCACCAAGACGTCGTCTTCGATGCGGATGCCGATGCCGCGTAGCGAGTCCGGGACGAGCAGGTCGTCGGAGTTGAAATACAGGCCCGGCTCGACCGTCAGCACCATGCCGGCCTCGAGCTTGCCCTCGAGATACGTCTCCGCGCGGGCCTGAGCGCAGTCATGCACATCGAGCCCGAGCATGTGCCCGGTGCCGTGCAGGGTCCAGCGGCGGTAGACACCGCTGTCCTTCTCCAGCGATTCCTCGGCGGAGCAGGGGAGCAGTCCCATGTCGTCGAGGCCGTGGGCCATCACGGTCATGGCGGCGACATGGAACGCGTGGTACTCCGCGCCCGGTCGCACCGCCTGCATACCCGCTTCCTGTGCCGCGAGGACGAGGTCGTAGAGCTCGCGCTGGTCTGACGTGAACGTGCCGTCGACCGGCAGCGTGCGGGTCACGTCGGCGGTGTAGAGAGAGCTGTTCTCGACGCCCATGTCGAGAAGGACAAGCTTGCCCGGCTCGACCGGCCCGTTGTTGTCGACCCAGTGCAGGGTCGTGGCGTGCGCGCCGGCTGCCACGATCGACCCGTAGCCGACATCGTTGCCGCCCGCCCTCGCCCGCCTCCCGAACGTGCCCTCGATCCAGCGCTCACCGTGCGCCAGCGCCTGGTCCCACTCACGCACGCAGTCGGCGAACCCACGAGCGGTGGCATCGACGGCGTCTTGGAGCTGAGCCACCTCCCAGTCGTCCTTGACCAGCCGCGACTCGGCAAGGAAGACCGCCAGCTCTCGGTCTGGGTCTCCATTGCCGCCTGCACCGGACCTGACGGGGACAAAGCCGTCGACGTCGGGGTCGACACCGCGCAGCACGCGGGCTGGACGCCCGTAATGCAGAGCTTCGGGAAGCTCGTAGATGTGCCGGCACCTGACGCCGTAGATCTCCTCGGCCTCGGCCAGCGACCGGCGCCGCCCGGACCAGGTCTCGCCGTAACGCCCATCACGCCAGAAGGCATCGTCTGTCTTGGCGTGTCTGGGCCTGAAGAACAGCGTGCTCTCGCCGTCGTCCATCACCAGGACTGCGTCGGACGTCTGGTTGCCGGTCAGGTGCACGTGCGCCGTCTCGGCCCGGAACCGGTAGTCGGTGTCGTTGGCACGGGACTTGAGCGGACCGGCAGGGATCACCAGGCGCTCATCGGGAAATCGTTCGGCCAGCCTCTGGCGACGCTGCTGTGCCCAGGGGACGACGTCGAGACGCTGCACGGCATCCTCGTCATCGGCCCAGCCCTCGCGCATGAGTGCGATCAGCGCCTCGCTGGCGAAGACCGGATAGGCCGCAGGCTGGAATCTTTCGGACACGGGGGCTCCTCGGGCACGGGTTGCCCTCCATTATTCACCGACGCACGACGGGCCCAGGCGTCGGCCGGTCACGGCCACCCGAGCCGGGCCAGCCGGATCCATCCTGATTGCGGTACGAGGTCCTCGCAGGTGATGGGGATCCCGTCTCGGCTCCCGCAGGCTGGCGAGCCGTGAGTGTGGAACGCGCTGGAGGCGAAGAACGACCGTGCACCGATCAGCCGACGGGGTCCCCAGACGCCAATCGTGCGGGGATCGGGCCGACTGACGTGCAAGGTGGCGATGACGGCACGGGTCGCGTTGGAAATGACTTCGGCGACCAGCCGACCACGCGCGTTGCTGCGGACCAAGATGTTGCGCTCCGAGCCTGCTTGGGCGTCAGCGTTGAGCTCGATGACGAAGTGACGCCAGCGGGTGTCGAGGCGATGGGCGTTGTAGGTGTCGTAGGTCCTGATCTCGAACCGGATGGACACCGGCCCACCGGACCGGGTGCGGGCAACGCGACCCTGCACCCGGCTGATGTCGAGTCGGCCCTCGGCATCATCGGGGTCCGTGACGGCCGTGACGATGACGTGCCGTGCTCGCTGGATGGCCGGCGCGGGGGCAGCTTCTGCGGCGGCCGTCGCCCCTTGGCCACTGCCGGCGACCAGGCACATCAGAGCCACCGAGAATGGCAGCCCACGCCGTCCCATCGGGTGACTCCTGGCACCCGTGGCCAGACGGGTCATCATGGTGAAGCAGCGGTTGGAGAACGAGCTGAGGGAGGACATGCCCGGGGACGCTACGTCGGTGCAAGGACGCCCCGCAGTCCGCCAACCGGGCCCTGTGTGCGAACGGAACCGCGAAGATCACGGTGTGGACGATCGGTCTGGAGCCGGCTCAGGAGCTGCTGCGCCGCTCGTAACGACGCCGATGCAGGTCGAGGTTGACGAGATTGGTGTCGGCTAGGTGACTCTCCCAGAACGTCAAGAAGTCGGCAGCCTTCAGCGGCCTCGACGTCAGGAAGCCTTGGATCAGCGGGCAGCCCATGGCGGCAAGCGTCTGCCGCTGCGCCTCGGTCTCGACACCTTCTGCGATGGTTCGCATGTTGAGCGCATCGGACAGCCGGAGCACGGCAGTGGCGATCTCGGCGTCGACGGGGTCGGAGACCACCCCCTCGACGAACGACCGGTCGAGTTTGACGACATCGATGGGGAAACGCTTCAGATACGACAGCGACGAGTAGCCGGTGCCGAAGTCGTCGATCGCCACCCGGACACCGAGGTCGTGGAGCGCATCGAGCGTCAGCTGGGTCCCGGCCGTGTCTCCCATCAGGACCGTTTCGGTGATCTCGAGGCACAGCTGGGCCGGCGGCAACCCGGTGAAGTCAAGGATCTCGGCCACCTCTTCGGCCAGCCGGTGCTGGGCGAACTGCAGCGCGGACAAGTTGACCGACACGCTGAGTGGCTGCCGATCCGGGTAGTTCTGGGTCCAGGCGTGGACGGTGCGGCATGACTCCTCGAGCACCCAGCGACCGATCGGCACGATGAGCCCGGTCTCCTCGGCTAGGGGCACGAACTGGTCGGGCCACAATGTCCCACGCGCCTTGCTGTTCCAGCGGACCAGCGCCTCCACGCCGATGATGTCGCTCTCCTCGGTCGTGACGATGGGCTGGTAGTGCACCTCCAGCTCGTCTTCGTCGAGACCACGCCGCAGCCGGACCTCAAGGTCGAGCCGGGCACGGGTCTCGTCGACCGAGGCGTCGGTCGACACGCAGTAGCAGTTGCGGCCGGCAGCCTTGGCGGCGTACGCGGCTGCGTCGACCGTAGCCAGCATCTCTTCGCGGCCCTGACCATCCCGGGTGAGCCCGACCCCGATAGACGCAGACATGAAGATGTGGTGTCCCTCGACCTCGAACGGGTCCTGCAGCACGAGCAGGATGCGCTCGGCAACCGCCGTCACGCGCTCGATCTCGTTGGCATCTTCGAGCAGCACGACGAACTCGTCGCCCGACATACGTGCGACAGAGTCGGCCGGTGAGAGGGCCTGGGTAAGCCGGTTGGCGACCTGGACGAGCAACCCATCGCCCACGAGGTGGCCGTAGGAGTCGTTGACGAGCTTGAAGCGGTCCAGGTCGAGGAAGAGGAGCCCATGCTGAAGGCCGGAGCTCATCGTCCTGTCGACGGCGTGGTCGAGCCGCTCCTGGAACAGCCGTCGGTTGGGCAGCCCGGTCAGCTCGTCGTGCAGGGCACGCTTGGTGAGCTCGTCCTGGAAGGCGCGGCGCTCGGTGACGTCGCGAAGCACGAGCACGGCGCCCACGTGGGCCCCCTCGGCCCGGAGCGGCGTGATGCTGTAGGCGATGTCGAGGTTGTCGCCGTCGAGCGGCCCGAGGGTGGCGTCGGCGTCCTGAGCGACGTGCTGGCGGGCCACCATGCTCTGGAAGTCGATCGGCCAGCGCTTCTGCCGGAGCACGAGCTTCTGCTGGATCGGCTTCCCCAGCACAGCCTCGGCCGAGTCCGCGCCCATCATCTCGACCGCCGCCGGGTTGACGAACGTGATGTTGGCGGCCATGTCCAGGGCGATGACGCCCTCGCTCTGGGAGTCGGTGATCGTGCGCAGCCGGGCAATCAGCTCCGCCGAGCGCAACACGTCACCGGCCACCCCGGCCAACGTGACGAGCGTGACCCGGTCGCGGTCGTCCCACTGGTTGTTGCCGCGGCGATGGTCGACGCGCAGGCGCTGGTCGGGCTCGAGCGGCGCGCTGAGTGCCTTCGGCGGGTCGACGGCCTCGACCGGCACGATCTCGGCGGACCCGGCGCCGAGGAGGTCTTGGGCGGCTGTCCGCAGGTCACGACGAGCCAGCTCGGGGTCGGTGTGGGTGCGCAGCGACACCACGGCCTGTTGAAGGCGCTCTGCCTGGCGGCGTGCGGTGAGCTCGCTGAAGGTCGCGGCGTACGCGCGGTGCACGAACACCACGACCCCGAGCACGAGGATGGCGGAGGCGGGATGGGCGCCGACCGCGATCGTGCCGACACCGCCCAAGGTGACGGCTCCGGCCCACGGGCCGAGGTTGCTGGCGAGCCCACGAA
>JBOHDU010000424.1:0-8108 GCA_050700615.1 Nocardioidaceae bacterium | reverse complement strand
GGCGTAACCCTGCGGCTCGGCGGCCTGTGACCAGACGTGGAAGTGCGGGTTGCGCTTCATCACCAGGGCGCGGTTCGGGTCGTAGCTGGCGAAGTAGTAGGCGCCGGTCCCGGGAATCGGCGTCGTGCCGGCGTCCTTGGAGGGGGCGTTCGCTGGCAGGATGGAGCCGAACGGAACCGCGATCTGATCCTCGAACTCGGCGTCGGGCTGCGTCAGGTGGAAGGTGACCTTGTTGGTCGTCGCGTCGGCGACGACTCCGCCCTTCAGCATGCAGGTCGCGGGTGTCTTCAGGCACGCGGACGCCCCGACGAGCACGGCGTACCAGCTCCCGGCGTTGGGGTTGGAGACCTTGAACAGCCGCCTGAACGATGCGACGACGTCGTTGACGGTGACCGGCTGGCCGTTCGAGAACTTGATGCCACGTCGCAGCGTGAAGGTGTAGGTCTTCCCACCGTCGGTGATGACCGGCATCGACGTGGCGAGGTCCGGAACGACCTTGAACGAATTTGGCCCGGCGACCTTCTCGAAAGCGAGCAGGCCGTCGTACACGCCCTGGTAGAGCTGCCAGTACTGCAACGTGTAGTTGACCTGAGGATCGAGGGTGCCGCCCGCGGCCTGGGCCACGAGCTTGAGAGTGCCACCCTTGTGGGCCGGCTGGAACGTCGCCGGCGCACCGGAGCCCGATGTGGTTCCGGAACTCGTCTGCGGCGTCGTCTGGGGCGTGTTGCTGCCTCCGCTCGAACAGGCCGCCAGCGTCAGGGTCGCCGCGGCGACCAGCGTGGTCAGCCAGTACCTGTTTCGCTGCATGGGGTTCACTCCGCTCTATCGGAATCGTCGAGGAATTGGGCAACGACGTCGAGGAAGCGTTCCTCCTCCTCGACGTGCGGCATGTGGCTGGACTCGTGGAAGACCTCCCACCTGGCCCCCGCGATCTTGTCGGCGAACGGCTGCACCGTGGCATTGGTCGCCTCGTCGTGAGCACCGTTGATCAGCAGGGTCGGCGTCGTCACTCGATCGAGGCGGTCGATGACGCTCCAGTTGCGCAGCGATCCGGTGACGAAGAACTCGCTCGGCCCGTTCATGCTCAGGTATACGGTGGGATCGTCCTCGATGGCCGCGAAACTTGCGGCGACCTCGGGTGGACTCGGGACGATGCGGCAGACATGGCGCGCGTAGAAGACCTCGGTCGCCGCCTTGTACTCGGGGTCGTCGGTGGTTCCCGCTCGCTCATGGCGGACCAGGGTGTCCTGGACCTCGCGGGGAAGGGCTGCCCGCAATCGGTCGGCCTCGGCCATCCACAGGCTCATCGAGGCAGGGGAGTCGGCGATCACCAACGCACGCAGTCCCGGCGGTCGGCGTACGGCGTGCTCGGCGGCGAGCATCCCTCCCCACGACTGCCCCAAGATCGCGTAGCGGTCGGCTATGCCCAGGTGGGCGAGCACGGCGTCCAGCTCGTCGAGGAACAGACCAACGGTCCAGAAGTCGGCGTCCATGTCGCGAAGATGGGTCGACCGGCCGATGCCGAGCTGGTCGTAGTGCACCACCGGACGGCCACGCTCGGCCAGTCGGGCGATCCGCAGCGTGTAGTCGTGTGCCGCGCCAGGGCCCCCGTGCAGAACCACCAAGGGGGTGGGCCCCCAGGTGAGCTCGCCGGTGACTCGGTACCAGGTCTCCCAGTCGCGGAAGTCGACGGTGCCTTGACGCGTCGCCCCGGGGATGGTCATCGCGCACCTCGTTCGGTCGGACCGCCCCGATTCCGGAACTCAGCCTGACGCATGAATGGTATGAACGCAAGACCATTGATACGATCGAAACCTCGTGGTCTTGAGCATGAAGGCCCGCCGACGGGCCATGCGCGAAGCAGAGTAGATGGAGAGCACCTGTGTCCACGCGCCGGCGCTCGTCGCCAGTAGTCCCTGACGAGACGACCAGTCAGGTGACGGGCGTCGCAGGGATCTCACGCTTCCTCGACGGCATCCTCGACGAGGCGGCCCCGACCCCCACCCTGAGCCCGATCACGTTGCCGACCACTCCGACAGAGGTGGCCGACCGCCTGATGACCGCGATCGCGGTCGGCGAGTACCTTCCCGGCGACAGGCTGCCCGCCGAGCGCGACATGGCATCGAGCCTCGGAGTCAGCCGCGCCACGGTCCGTGAGGCGATCGAGATGCTCGACGCCGTGGTCGAGGTTCGCCGCGGGCGGCTGGGTGGCTGGTTCGTTCGAAGTAGCTGGGGTGTCGCATCGGCGGAGGCCGTACGTCGCACGCTCCTTCCACGCTGGCCGGAGATGCAGCAGCTGCTCGACCTTCGCGGGCTTATGGAGGAGCTGGTGGGCCGCACCGCCGCCGAGCGTCGGAGCAAGGCCGACATCAAGCGGATGCGCGCGGCGCTCGACGTTTTCGCGGAGGCGACGACCGCCCACGGCGAGCAGTTCGCTGACGCAGCCTTTCACCGCAGCATCCTCGACGCCACGGGCAACCCGGGGCTCGTCAGGCTCAGCCAGAGCCTGCTGGCTGGCACCAGCCTGGCATTTCCGGTGGAGCCCTGGCACACCGGTGAGGGGCAGGACCGACCAGAGTTCCGCAAGACACTGAGTGAGCACGAGGGCATCTTCGCGGCCGTGAAGCGCGGTGACGTGGACCAGGCGGGACGGCTCGCCCGGGGTCACTTCGCCGTCACGATCCAGACCTTCACCGCAGTGGTCGAGCGGGCTAAGGCGCCCGACTCCGAAACCTCGTGAGCCGGCCGTGGCGAGGTTCGACGTCGGCGTGGGACTCTGGACCGGCGGCCTGCCTCACTCCGCCTCGAAGACGAAGTCCCCTCCCACCATCGTGTGCGTGACGCGGCAATCGAGGAGCTCGCGTGACGGGACGGCGTACAGGTCGTCGGACCAGACGACAAGATCTGCGAGCTTGCCCGCCTCGATGCTGCCGACGTCATGCTCGGCGAAGTTCGCATACGCACCGCCCATGGTGTAGGCCCGCAGCGTCGAGTCGAGGTCAAGCGTCTCGGCGGTGTTCCAGGCGTTGTTGCCGTCGAGGTCGGCTCGGGTGAGTGCCGTGTAGACGCCCACCATCGGATCCATCTGGGCGACGTTCCAGTCGCTGGAGAATGCCAAGCGTGCGCCCGTCTGCTCGAGGCTACGCATCGCCCATGCGTAGCGTTCACGCTCAGCCCCGACGTTCGCCCGCCAGTCTCGGACCAGCTCCGGTGCGCAATGCCGGGGCTGCATGCACGCCACGACGCCCAGCTCCGCAAACCGCGGCAGGTCGGAAGGGTCCAGGCACTCGACATGAACGATCTGGTGGCGGGTGTCGGCCGGACCGTGCAAGGCGCGGGCCGTTGCAAAGCCATCCAGCGCCGTCCTGATCCCGCGATCTCCGGTGGCGTGGACGAACGTCTGGAGACCTAGCTGCTCGATCCGGGTGACAAGCCGGCCGAAGGCATCGGGCGGCCAGAACGTCTGACCCGAGTTGTCGGGTTGGTTGGCGTAGGGCGCAAGCATCGCGGCGGTGTGGGGCTCGACGACGTCGTCGATATAGAGCTTGACGGGGCCCACCCGCAGCCTGCCACCGGGGTGCTGGCGTTTGGACTCCACGATCGACTCGAGCGCGCCGACGTCGTCGTCAGGTGTGTGGATGATCGCCACGACCATGCGGGAGCGCAGCTCCCCCTCATCGAGGGCGCGCTCGAAGAGGGAGACGTCGGCCAGGCCGTTCTGGGGCTCGACGATCGTGGTGATCCCAAAGCGCGCGGCGTCCCTCAGGTTGCGCACCAGCCGGTGGTACTGGGCATCAGCCGAGTATCCGGGCAGGACCGCCTCGAGGGCCCGCTGCCCTCGAGGGTGGATTCCCTTGACGGCGAAGTCGTGCACCCAGCCGGTGGGGAGGTGGGTGACCGGGTCGGTCTCGAGCGTGCCGAACGGCACCTGCGCCCCAGTCGACTCCGCGTTCCAGCGTCGTAACCCCTCGCTGTTGAGCCAGACGGTGTGCACGTCGTACGAGAAGAGCCAAGCGGGTCGTCCCTCGCACACTTCGTCGATCATCGCGGCGGTCGGCTCCCCCTCCGGCACGGCAGCGTAGTTCCACCCCTCGCCCTCGATCCAGTCGGCGTCGGGGCTTGCCCGGATGTGCGCGGCGATGCGAGCCCGTATGTCGTCAAGACTCGTGGCGCCGAAGAGCGACACCGCGGTCGGGTTCGAGCCGAGCCGGACGTGGTTGTGCGAGTCGACGATGCCCGGCAGGACTGAGCGGCCCGCCGCATCGACTGTTCTGGTGCTTGGTCCGCCGAGCCCCAGGATGTCCGCATCTCGGCCGACGGCCGTAATCCGGTCACCGGTCACCGCGACCGCTTGCGCTCGCGGGTTGCGCGGATCCATGGTGCGGACGTCTGCCTGGTGGATGATCACGTCCGGCGTAGGTGCCATCATCTCCCCTGTCGTAGCCTCGTCCGGGCTCAGTGCTGCCCTCTCCTAGGACTGGTAGACGGCTTCGAAGATGCTGTTCCACTGATTGAGCTGCTTGCCCGCCTTAGGGGTGAAGTAGTAGCTCGTGTTTGCGTACACGGACGCGGAGGGGAACGTGGCGAAGCTGGTGGCGACCGCGTCGAGGTATGCCCGATCGGAGGGTTTCGCGGCCTTGCGTGCGTCGGCCTTCACGATCCCCTGAGCCGACGGCACCGGGGTGATGTAGTTGACGTACTCGGTGACCATGGCCGCGATCTCGGGTTGGTAGTAGAAGTCCATGAGCATCATCGCCCCGACCGGGTTCTTGCAGTACTTGAGGATCGCGAAGTTGTCGCTCCACAGCAGCGCACCCTCGGTGGGATTGATGTACTTGAGGTTCGAGCCGGACAGGTTCTGCTGGAAGATGTCACCTGAGTAGGCCATCGAGATCCAGACGTCACCGGTGGCCAGCGCCTGGATGTAGTTCTGCCCGTAGTACTGCCGAGTCAGGGGCTTCTGCCTCTCCAGCCAGGCCGCCGCCTTGTGCCAGTCGGCCACCGTCGACTTCTGGGGATCCACGCCGATGGCCTGGAGTGCGGCGTTCGGAAGGTCCTCGTTGTTGCCGAGCATGCCGATCTTTCCGCTGAACTTGGGATCGAGCAGGTCGTTCCAGCTGGTGATCGCTCGACCGGTGTACTTCGGGTTGTAGCCGATCCCGGTGAAACCCGCCTGCCACGGAATCGTGAACACGTTGCCCGGGTCGAAGGACTCGTCCCGATAGTTCTGGCCGGCGTACTTGCGGAAGTTCGTCAGTCTCGACTGGTCCAAGGGGATCATAAAGCCGAGGTCGTGGAACTTCTCGAAGTAGATGGAGTTGTCGACCATCCCCAGGTCGTAGCCGCAGTACTGGCCCTGCGAGAGTGGTGGCTGGACGGTGGCGAACCAGCTGGCGTAGTCCTGGATCGCCTCGGAGTACGTGACATGGATGCCGGTCTGCTTCTCGAACAGATCGAGGCTCGGGTGCTGGCTCCCCTTGCTCGTGTCGAGATAGAGCGGCCAGTTCGCCCAGTTCAACGTGTCGTTCTTCTTCTGCTTGGCCCAAAACGACGCGATCGCATCCTTGCCGGTGTTCGCCTTCGATCCCTGGCTGCCGATGCCGCAGCCGGCCAGGAGCGCGGCGCCGCCCGCCGCGCCCAGGAGGCGCAGCGCAGCTCGGCGGGTCATCCGGCTCTGCGTCAAACCTCGGATGAGGGCCGGGTCGGTGGGAAACTCCGGGTTCGGGCTTGGTAGGGGCATAACTCGGATCTCCTTCTGACGCACAGGATGCCCTGCGGCCCGCTTATCGTGACATCCCCGCCGTTTGACCGACGAACTCGGAAGCAGACTATCGACATTCAGTTGATAAGGCCATGGTTCGAGCCGCGTCGCCACGGATTTCGTTGTGTGTTGAGTAAGTTTCGCCGCCACGATTGAGGGTGAGTCGCGCCCGGCCCATGGCGGTCGGGGTACGTTGGCGGAGGGAATCGGAACCGGCGTTGAGCCGCTCGTGCGGAAGGACGACTTCATGCGTGCTTTGCAATATCAGGCCTATGGAGGTCCCGAGGTGCTCGAATGGGGCGAGGCACCCGATCCGCACCCGGGGGAGGGGCAGATCCGGGTCGCCGTGCGCGCGGCCAGTGTCAACCCGATCGACTGGAAGGGACTCGGCGGTGCCCTGTCCGGGGGGAGGCCGATGGAGGGCACCGGTTACCTCGGGTACGACGCCTCCGGGGTGGTGGACGAGGTCGGCGCGGGAGTCAGTGGGGTGGCGGTGGGCGACGAGGTGTTCGGCCGCGGCCAGAACACGCAGGCGGAGCGCGCCCTGCTGGACTCGTGGGCGGCGAAGCCATCGTCCGTCGATTGGGCGGTGGCGGCTGCCGCGGGGGTGGCCGGCGAGACGGCGGAGCGGGTACTTCGACTGCTCGACGTCAAAGCGGGCGACACGGTCTTCATCGACGGTGGCGCGGGCGGAGTCGGTGCGGTCGCCGTCCAGATGGCGGTGGCCCGCGGTGCACGCGTGGTCGCGTCGGCGAGTGAGGCCAATCATGACTACCTGCGTCAGATCGGGGCGAATCCGGTGCTCTATGGCGACGGCGTCGCGGCCAGAGTTCGGTCCGCCGCGGGTGGCGGGGTCGACGCCGTCTTCGACGTGGTCGGCAAGACGCCGGTCGAGGAGCTGGTCGGTTTGGTGGCCGAGCCGTCCCAGGTGGTGTCCATCGCCAACAACGCTGCGGCCGAGGCAGGAGCCAGGGTGACGGGTGGCGGGCCGGACAGCCGCCCGATGGAGGCGATGGGAGAGGTCGCGGAGCTTCTGGCCGACAACAAGCTGGTGATCCAGGTACAGACGTTCGGGTTCGACCGGGCCGCGGAGGCGTACGCGATGAGTCAGGGTGGCCATGTCCGGGGGAAGCTCGTCCTGGTCCCCTGACCCAGCCTGGCACAGGGCCTGACCGCGAGTTGGTGCTGCCCAGCCGCGTCCGGTGGCGAGTGGCGTAGCGGCTGAGCCGAGGCCGAGCATGCGCGCACACGGCCGCGACGTCGCGGCCGTACGTGGTGTACTCGGGCGATGGCAACCCCTCCCTACCCGGAGTGCGTCCCGGTTCTCGGCGACGGCGTTGTGCGGTTGCGCGCACAACGGGAGGACGACGTGCCCGGCATCGTGGCGCAGCGCACCGATCCCCAGTCGCTCCGGTGGACGAACGTTCCCCGTCCCTACGACGTGGAGCGGGCCCGCGCGTTTCTGCACGTCATCAGTGACGATTGGCAGACCGAGGATGGGTTCCGGCTGTGGGCGATCGAGTGGCTGGCGGCGCCCGACGACTACCCCGGTAGCTACGCGGGCACGATCGACCTGCGGCCGATGCCCTCGGGTGCGGCGGAGGTCGGCTACGGACTGCATCCACGGGCACGGGGTCATGGGCTGATGAGCCGGGCCTTACGACTCGCCTGTCAGTGGTGGTTCGGGCAGGGCGGACCGCGCGTCTACTGGTACGCCGATCGGGGCAACTTCGCCTCGTGGCGCAGCGCCTGGTCGGTCGGCTTCCACCACCACGCACTGCTTCCTGACCACAACCGTTCGGCCGACGGTGCACCCCGAGACGGGTGGGTCGCCAGTCTCGGACCGGAGGACCCGATGACGCCCGCCGCCAGGTGGCTCGACCCGGTTGTGCTCAGCGCCGAGGGCGTCCGGCTGCGGCCGTGGCGGAACGAGGACGTGATGGCGATCGAGGAGCCGGACCATCCCGCCCACCACATGCCGGCGGGCGCGGCTCCGACGCCGACCGGATTCGACGAGTGGCTGCTCAAACGCCGCGAGCAGATGTCGCGCGGAGAGTCCGTGCACTGGTGCATCGCGGATGCAGTGTCAGACCAAGCGCTCGGCGATGTCGTCATCATCCTTGCCGGACAGTTCCCAGACACCGCCGAGCTTGGTACCAGCTGCTGCCAGGGGCACGCGGGCGGGGCGTTGCGAGCGTCGCTGCTCGGCTGGCTGCCGACTTTGCCCAACGCTCCAGGGACGACGGTGGCCTCGGACTGCGCCGGCTCGTCGCATTCACCGCCGCCGATAATGTGGCAAGCAACCGGGTGTTGGAGAAGACCGGGTTCGCGGTGACCGGTCGTGAAT
>JBOHDU010000423.1:0-3645 GCA_050700615.1 Nocardioidaceae bacterium | reverse complement strand
GCCTACCACTACCTGGCTGGGTTGTCGTACCGAGAGATCGCCTCGATCATCGGCGGCAGCGAGGTCGCGGCCCGACGTGCCGGCGCTGACGGGATCGCGGCCCTTCGCCGTGCCCACCGGGAACCGGCACACACACGAGGAGGGAACCGATGAACGTACCGAGCGAAACCACCGTCGAAGAGCTGTTCGCTGGTCTGACAGCGAACGAGGATGACACCCTGGCCCGGCTGCACCGGCGGCTGGCGAGCGATGCCGAGGGTGACGGCATCTTGGACATCGCGTACCGCACGATCGACACGCCGGTCGGGAACCTTCTGCTGGCGGCAACCGACCGAGGACTGGTCCGGGTGGCGTACGCCAGTCAGGACCATGACCGCGTGCTCGCCGACCTGGCTGATCGTGTGAGCCCCCGGATTCTGGCCGTGTCCGGCCGCCTCGACGCGGCGGCGTTCGAGCTGGACGAGTACTTTGCGGGGCGCCGGCGCCGGTTCGACCTGCCGCTGGACCTCCGGCTCGCCCACGGGTTCCGGCTCCAGGTCCTCGGGCACCTGCCCGCGATCGGGTACGGCCGGACTCGCAGCTATGCCGAGATCGCCGCCGCCACCGGAAGCCCGAAGGCGGTGCGGGCGGTCGGGACCGCCTGTGCGACCAACCCGCTCCCCGTCGTCGTACCGTGCCACCGGGTCGTCCGCTCCGACGGTTCTCCGGGTGGGTACGCCGGCGGCGTCGAGGCGAAGCGGCTGCTGCTCGCCCTCGAGGCCGCCTGACCCGGGCGAAGCTCGGGTTGAAGCGAGCGGTCCTGAGTCGGATCAGAAGAGCCGGGCCTCGGCGCTGTCCATCCCGCGCAGCTCGTCGTAGTCGATGACGGTGCAGGTGATCCCGCGGTCCTCGGCCAGGGTGCGCGCCTGAGGAACGATGGTCTGCGCGGCCAGGATGCCTCGTACCGGTCGCAGCATCGGGTCGCGGTTGAGCATCTCGAGGTACCTCGTGAGCTGCTCGACCGCGTCGATCGTGGCCCGGCGCTTGATCTCGACGGCCACGTGCCGCCCGGGCTCGCGGGCTTCACCGGCTCGGTCGGTGCGGGCGTGAGGGGGTAGCTCCACGGTGATGGCCGGGTCGGCCACCTCTCGGCAGAGCAGGTCGACCGGCCCAATCGCCGTCGGGAACTCCCGCTGCACCAGGCTCAGGCCTTCGGCCACGCTGCCCGGATGCTCGGCGAGCAGCTCCTGGAGGTGCTTCTCGACGCCGTCCTTGCGTAGTCCCGGATCGAGCCCGAGGTCGTGCGAGGCGTCGGACACGATCTGCTCGAAGAGAATGCGCAACGTGTCGCCGGTCTTGGCCTGGACGACCCACTCCACCTTCCCGTCCGCGTTGGTCCCCTCGGCCAAGGAGCACGGCGGCGACATCCAGTTGAGTGGCTTGTACGAACCGCCGTCGGAGTGGACCAGCACCGAGCCGTCCGCCTTGACGATGAGCAGGCGCGTCGCCATCGGCAGATGAGCCGCGAGGCGGCCCGCGTAGTCCACCTGGCAGGTCGCCACAACGAGTCGCACAAGGCCAGACCCTACCTGTCCGCACAGGGTCGCGACCGACCCCTCGTGCAGGGGACACCTCGGCACCGGGATGGGTCCGTGACATGGGAGACTCGGGGCCATGGCACGAGAGTTCAGCACCATCGGCGTCGTCGGTCTCGGCACGATGGGCGCCGGGATCGCGGAGGTCTTCGCCCGCAACGGTTACGCCGTTGTCGGAGTCGAGCAGGACGACGAGTCGGTCGAGCGCGGACGCGCCCACATCCAGCACTCGACGGACCGAGCCCTCAAACGCGGCAAGCTCACCGACGACGAGCAGCAGGCGATCTTCGACCGGCTCACGCTGACCGGTTCGCTCGCCGACCTGAAGGAGTGCGAGCTGGTCGTCGAGGCGGTGGTCGAGAGACTCGACCTCAAACGGGAGATCTTCCAGCAACTCGACGAGGTCTGTCGTCCGGACGCCGTTCTTGCGACGAACACGTCGTCCCTGTCGGTGACAGAGATCGCGGCCGCTACCTCCCACCCCAACCGGGTTATCGGCATGCACTTCTTCAACCCCGCCCCGGTGCAGCAGTTCGTCGAGGTGATCCGCACCGTCGTGACCGAGCCGGAGGTCGTCTCCGACGTCCAAGGCCTGGCCCGGCAGCTCGGCAAGAACCCGGTCTCGGTGGGTGACAAGGCCGGGTTCATCGCCAACGCCCTGCTGTTCGGCTACCTCAACCATGCAGTGTCGATGTACGAGAGCCGCTTCGCCGCGCGGGAGGACATCGACAACGCGATGCGGCTCGGCTGCCGCTACCCGATGGGGCCGCTCGCCCTGCTCGACCTGATCGGGCTCGACACGGCGTACGAGATCCTCGACACGATGTACCGGCAGGGGCGCAACCGCCTGCATGCCCCGGCGCCGATCCTCAAGCAGATGGTCACCGCCGGCCTGCTGGGCCGCAAGACCGGACGTGGCTTCTACACCTACGAGGCCGCCGACAGCCCGATCGTCGTCGCCGACGGCGAGACGCCCACCGACGACGCGAGGCCCCAACTCAAGCGCGCCATCGCCGCGGTGGCGGTGGTCGGGTCCGGGACCATGGCCACCGGGATCGTCGAGGTCTTCGCCACCGGCGGCTACGACGTGACGTTCGTGACGCGCAGCCCGGAGCGCGTCGCGAAGGTCCAGGAGTCGCTCGCCCGGAGCCTCGAGAAGGCGGTGCAGCGCGGAAAGCTCGAGGACTCCGAGCGCGCCGCCGCGCTGGGTCGGGTGACGGGCTCGACGAGGCTCGACGACGTGGCGGCCGCTGACCTTGTCGTCGAGGCGGTGGCCGAGGACATGGCCGTGAAGAAGGCCCTGTTCGAGAACCTCGATGAGCTCTGCAAGGACGGGGCGATCCTCGCCACGACGACGTCCTCGCTGCCGGTCATCGAGCTCGCGGCGGTGACCCGCCGCCCCGCCGACGTGGTCGGGATGCACTTCTTCAACCCGGCCCAGGTGATGCAGCTGGTGGAGGTGGTCGCGACGGTCTCGACCGCCCCCGAGGTCATCGAGACGGTCCGCGCGCTGAGCCTGGCGGTGGGCAAGCAGCCGGTTCTGTGCGGTGACCGGGCCGGCTTCGTCGTGAACGCGCTCTTGTTCCCCTACCTCAACGACGCCGTACGCATGCTCGAGTCCAACTACGCCGACGCCGACGAGATCGACACGGCCATGAAGCAGGGCTGTGCGCTCCCGATGGGGCCCTTCGAGCTGCTCGACGTGGTCGGCAACGACGTGGCGCTCGCCATCGAACGCACCCTGTTCCTCGAGTTCCGGGAGCCCGGGCTCGCCCCGACGCCGCTGCTGGAGCACCTCGTCACCGCCGGTTATCTGGGCCGCAAGACGGGCCGCGGGTTCCGCGACTACTCGACGCCGTAGCTACCGTCCTGCACCAGAGGCCCGCATGAAGCAAGCACACCGCATCAGGCCGAACTCAGTGCTGCCGGCACGTCGTGAGCCGTTAACGCTGTCAACGGCTGACGGGCTGCGCTTGGTGGGGGAGGTGGCGCTGCCGCTCGACTTCGACCCGGTGGCGACGATGGTCACCCTCCACCCGCTGCCGACCCAGGGCGGGATGATGGACAGCCA
>JBOHDU010000422.1:0-6548 GCA_050700615.1 Nocardioidaceae bacterium | reverse complement strand
GGACTGAACACCACGATGGGGGTGGCTTGGCATCGGTTCACCGTCTGGCCCAACATCTGGTTCAAGCGCGAGGCATCGGGACGCCCCGCGCTGGGCGCGCTGCAACCGATGATGGCGGGCGGGAAGCCGATCGACTTCGAGAACATCGACGAGCTTGACGAGGACACCGCGTTCGGTGTCGGCAAGGTCGAGGACTTCACCTGGAAGGGGCTCCTCGACTTCACGTCCTGCACCGAGTGCGGACGCTGCCAGTCACAGTGCCCCGCCTGGAACACCGACAAGCCGTTGTCACCGAAGCTGCTCATCATGGATCTGCGTCAACATGCCTACGCGAAGGCCACCGCACTGGCCGGCTCACCGTCGGTCGACGAGGCAGTGGCGCCGGAGACGCCGCCGAGTGATGACCTCCAGAAGGAGCTCGACCGGCCACTCGTCGGCGACCCCGATGCCTACGGTGTCATCGCTCCCGACGTCTTGTGGTCGTGCACCTCCTGCGGGGCCTGCGTGCAGCAATGCCCGGTCGACATCGAGCATGTCGACCACATCATGGACATGCGTCGCCACCAGGTGCTGGTCGAGTCCAACTTCCCGACCGAGCTCAACCAGCTGTTCAAAGGGCTGGAGACCAAGGGCAACCCCTGGAACATGGCTCCCAACGCTCGGATGGACTGGGCCAAGGACCTGCCCTTCACGGTCAAGCAGGTCGGCACCGACGTCGAGAGCCTCGACGAAGTCGAGTGGCTGTTCTGGGTCGGGTGCGCCGGAGCCTACGAGGACCGCGCCAAGAAGACCACCCGAGCGGTGGCCGAGCTGCTCCACGAGGCGGGCGTCGACTTCGCCGTACTCGGCGACGGCGAGACATGCACCGGAGACCCCGCACGCAGATCGGGGAACGAGTTCGTCTTCCAGCAGCTTGCGCTGCAGAACGCTGAGACGCTCAAGGAAGCGAGAGCGACGAAGGTCGTGGCCACCTGCGCGCACTGCTTCAACACGTTGAAGAACGAGTACTCGCAGGTGGGTGTCACCTTGGAGGTCGTGCATCACACCCAACTGCTGAACCGGCTGGTGCGCGAGGGTCGCCTCACTCCGCTCCCCCCTACGGAGGGATCCGTGGCCGGCAGAACCATCACGTACCACGATCCGTGCTTCCTCGGCCGTCACAACCGGGTCTACGACCCGCCGCGCGAGCTGCTCGACCTGATTCCGGGTGCCGCAGTGGCCGAGATGCCGAGGAACGGTCAGAAGTCGTTCTGCTGCGGGGCGGGTGGCGCACGGATGTGGATGGAGGAGCGGATCGGGCAGCGGATCAACCTCAACCGCACGGCCGAGGCCGTCGACACCGGGGCCGACCAGATCGCGACAGCCTGCCCGTTCTGTCGGGTGATGCTCTCCGACGGCCTCACCACTCTGCAGGCCAACGGGTCGGCAAGCGACGACATCGAGGTGCTCGACGTCGCGCAGCTCCTGCTCGCTTCCGTGCGCCGCACCTAGCCGGCGGTCACGAGTGGCCACGACCGCACCTTCGTCCGGGGTCTCCCGGGTCGGCAGCGCTGGTGTCGTCGGGCCAGCTCTGGTGTCACCGCGGCGAGTTCCGCGCTCGGATCGGCAGGGTCTCCGTTGCTGACCGCCCGGCGCTGGTCACGAAAGAGCGACTTGACCTGCCCTTTCCACTAGTTTGCACGATGGTGTTGACTTGACACCATGATGATGTCACAGTAGTGGCATGGACATCACGCAGTTCGTCGACACGCTCCGGCGAGATCTGGCCCAGGCCGCAGAGGCGGGGTCCGACGAGATCCGCGCAGCGGCCGAGAGGCTTGCGATGGGGCTCGACCCGGCGGTGCGTCTCACCTTGATGGACGCGCTGAGCCAGGCCGCCTCCGAGATCACCAACGAGCTCGACGGCACCTCGGTCGAAGTCCGCCTCAAGGGGCGCGAGCCGATCTTCGTGGTGGTGGGGTCGGGCGGCGCCCACGCGGCCGAGCCGCCCAAGCCACCCGAGCCACCGGAGGAGTTCGAGGACGGCGACGTCGTCGCCCGCATCACCCTGCGGCTGCCCGAGTCACTGAAGACCAAGGCGGAGGAGCTCGCCGCCAAGCGCGGCCAGTCGCTCAACACCTGGCTGGTCAACGCGGCCCGGTTGGCAGCCGCCGCCAACATCAATGTCAGCTCGACCGGATGGGGCCCTGGTGCGCCAGGCCGTAGCCGTTCGTCCAACAAGCGCATCCAGGGGTGGGTGCGATGAGCCTGGAGTCGCCCATGTACACGTTCGAGACGCCCGAGCCGGTCGACCTGCGCGTGGAGGTCTGGACCGGAAAGATCGACGTTCGCGCCGAGCCCACGTCCCAGACCACGGTCGAGCTGGTCGCCCTGCATGGCGACGGTGCCGCGCAAGAGGCAATCTCGCGGGCCCGGGTCGAGCAGCGGGGCAACGAGATCGTCGTCTTGATGCCCAAGAGCAAAGGCAGCTTCTTCGGCCGCAAGGGTGAGGTGCACGCCACCATCACCGCCCCCCTGCGCAGCAACCTCAAGGTCGAGACCGGCTCCGCCGATCTCGAGGCCGATGGCGAGCTGGGAGATGTCGACGTCAGCAGTGGATCAGGCGACGTCGAGCTCGACCAGATCCGCGAGGGCAGCGTTCGGACCGGGTCCGGCGACGTCACCGTCAAGCGGGCGAGTGGCTCGGTCGACACCAAGTGCGGGTCCGGTGACGTCGAGCTCGGGCAGGTCGGCGGCGACGCCAACGCCATCGCCGGGTCGGGCGACGTGATCATCACCGCCATCGACGGCCGGCTCAAGGTGAAGACCGGATCCGGAGACATCGTCGTCAAAGCATGCGGGGACGAGCTCGATGCGATGGCCGGGTCAGGGGACCTCCTGGTGAAGCAGATCGCCCGCGGCCGCCTCAAGGCCAAGACGGGGTCGGGCGACATCTCGATCGGGGTGGCCAACGGGACAGCCGCCTACCTCGACATCATGACCGTCACCGGCGACGTGCGCTCGGACCTCGACGCGTCGGAGGCGCCGATCGACACCGAGAACACTGTCGAGATCATCATTCAGTCAGGGAGTGGCGATGTGGTCCTTCAACGCGCCTGACCGAGCACCAGGGCCGCCAGCCGACCCGGTATACGACGGCACCGAACGCGTGACACGGCCCCGCAAACAGCATCAAGCGCCGAGCGTCACACGATTGCAAGACTTCAAGCAGACAAAGGCCAATCGGACCAGAAAGGAGTGCCGATCATGAGCCTCGACGACGTAGCCCGTGAGATGATCCGCGACCGGACCGCACGCCGGTTCCCAACCCAGCGACCGCCGCACCATCAGCGCACCGCGCGAATCCTGCACCGACTCGCCGACCGGCTTGAGCGCCGCAGCTGACCGACAGAGCAAGGAGCAGGGGCTGCCTCCCACCCGGCGGCCCCTGCTTCCGTCGTGTGGTGACGCCGCCGGTAGGTCCCGTGACAACCCTTCGCCGCCGCCAGCGTCGCATCCGTGGGATGCGTCGCCGGCGGGGCAACAAGGGCACACCGGGGATGTCCGTCGAGCGGTTGCAACATGGGAGGCGCTCCGGGCGGAGCTCAGCAGGCCCTGGGTTGCGCGCTGGTCCCTAGACCTCAGTCCGGTGGAAGTTCTGGAAGGAGCGCGACGGGGTCGGGCCGCGCTGCCCCTGGTAGCGAGACCCGTACTTCGCACTGCCGTAGGGGTGCTCCGAAGGAGAGGAGAGCCTGAAGAAGCAGAGCTGGCCGATCTTCATGCCCGGCCACAGCTTGATCGGCAGCGTGGCGACGTTCGACAGCTCGAGCGTGACGTGCCCGGAGAAGCCGGGGTCGATGAACCCGGCCGTCGAGTGAGTCAGCAGGCCCAGGCGCCCCAGCGAGGACTTGCCCTCGAGCCGTGCGGCCACGTCCTCGGGCAGCGTGATGATCTCGTAGGTCGACCCGAGGACGAACTCGCCCGGGTGCAGGATGAACGGCTCCCCACCCTCAGGCTCGACAGCGCGTGTGAGGTCCGGTTGGTCGGCGGCCGGGTCGATGTGAGGGTACTTGTGGTTCTCGAATACCCGGAAGAAGCGGTCGAGTCGCACGTCGATGCTCGACGGCTGGATCATCTCTTCGTCGAACGGATCGAGGACGACCCTCTTGTCCTCGATCTCGGCCCGGATGTCACGGTCGCTCAGCAGCACGTGGGCAACCTACCACCGCCCTCGGCCGGTACCGATAGGCCGATCTTCGAGGGTCGGGCACGCCCCTTCGCCCCCGTCGCGACCCCTCGCCCGGGCCCGGTCGGGTACCCTGTTCGCGATCGGCCAGCTCCATAGTATGGTCGGCCCTCGACCGCTCGCGGTCGGCCCGCGGGTGTAGTTCAATGGCAGAACATCAGCTTCCCAAGCTGACAGTGCGAGTTCGATTCTCGTCACCCGCTCCCACCACCACGATGCGTGCCGGCGCAGCGAAGCGACCAGTCCCGGATCCGGGCTAAGGCATCGGGCTAGGCCTCGTCGAGCAGCGACATCTCGAGCGGGCCGACGGCGCGGCAGGGCACAGCGTTCAAGGTCGACATTCTGGTGCGATGCCCGCCCGGGGCGCTTCGTCACCGGCGCAAAACTTCGGCGCGGTCTTCAGCGAGTCTTGTGGTCGACATCGAACGGCGGCTGCCACTAGCGTGCAGGGATTCGCAGACTGTTGCTGGCCTCCGAAGGGGACGGCTGGCTCGACGACAAGGGGAGCCATGAGGTTCGGAAAGAACGTTCTGCCAGCCGTCGCGGTCGCGTCGGTCGCGGCACTGGTCACCACCAGCGGCGCGTTCGCAGGCACGCCCGCGAGTCAAAGCGACCACCATCGGCAGGGTGCCCCGCTGGACCGGATCTTCGTGATCATGCTGGAGAACCACTCCCAGTCCAGCGTCATCGGCGACGTCAACGCGCCGTACATGACGATGCTGGCGCGCAAGTACTCCATGGCCGACAACTACTACGGCGTCACCCACCCATCCATGCCGAACTACATCGCGAGCATCGCCGGAGACAACTTCGGGATCCAGGACGACAACGACCAGAATGTCGTTAACCTCGACCGTCCCAACCTGGTCGACCAGCTCGAAGCCCACCACATCAGCTGGGACGCCTACATGGAGAACCTGCCCACCAACAAGCTGGACCGCTTCTGGCCCGACAGCACCAACCCGCTGTACGCCAAGAAGCACAACCCATTCGTGCTCTTCGACGACGTCAAGAACAACCCCGCCCGGATGGCGCACGTCAAGGACTACAGCGCCATGGCTGCTGATCTGAACTCCGGCCACGCGCCCCAGTTCGTGTGGATCACGCCCAACCAGTGCCACGACATGCATGGCGGGGTTTACGGCAGCGTGCCCGGGCACGACGAAACCCCGTGCCCGTACGGCAGTGTCAACGATGACCCCAACGATGCGGCGCTGAAGCAGAAGGCCGACGACTTCGTGCACGGAGCGGTCACGACGATCATGGATTCGAAGGCGTGGACCCGGCACTCTGCCATCGTGATCGTGACCGACGAGAACGACTACACCGGAAACGCTGAGACCGGCGGCTGGGCGTCGGCCGCCGGCTGCTGTGACTCGCCGTACGTCGCAGCGGGCGACCCCCGCGTCAGCAGCGACTGGCCCGGTGGCACCTACGGCGGTGGGCTGATCCCGGCGATCATCGTCACCGCCTCTGGGCCGCGCCACTTCGTGGACCACACGCCCTACAACCACTACTCGCTGCTGACCACCATCGAGGACAACTGGGGGCTCGGCCACATCGGCCACGCCGGCGACAGGGCCGGCGGCGTGGTGCCCATGTGGCCCGCCTTCACCGGGCGGTAGCGGATACCAGACAGCCTTACCGGATGACGCTAGGCCTGGTGTGCCGGCTCACGGTTTCCCGAAGCGGGAGCCCTGAGTTGGCCGCCAGGCAAGCGTCGTCGCGCCCTTCTCAGCGGATCCCCGAGTCGAACGTCAGCGTGACCCGGGTGAACGTGTGCGGCAAGACCGCGACCCTCCGGTGCAGCTCTTGGTGCCTCGGCAACTGGCCCGAGACCACGGCGTCCAGCACATAGCGCCCCGGCGGAAGATTGACGCTGAACCGCCCGCTCCTGCCACTGGAGGTCTGCGCGACCGGCAGGTCTGATCCCAGCGTCCTCACCGAAACGTGGACTCTGATCGGCCGGTCGGGACACGGATGGCCAGCCTGCTCGACGGGGCAGGTGGGTCCTACGGTCGTGGTGCCTCGCACGCCGGACTGCGTCTGCTGCCGGCCCAAGTCGGTAGTCGCGCCACACCCAGACACCAGCACGAGAATCGCGACCCAGCTCAGCCAACGCATACCGGTGAGACGTCCAGCCGACCGCCCGGGTTCCCATCCGGCGCGCACGGGCTGGATCGTTGCGGTCGATGGTTGCAGGGGTCCCGATGTGCTGCACTAAGGTTTGAACGGACGCGGGTCGCACGGAGCGACCGCGCCAGCTCGGAGGGAGGGCACCGATGAGCGTCGCCTATCAAGTCATGTACAGGCTCGGCTTCAC
>JBOHDU010000421.1:0-9627 GCA_050700615.1 Nocardioidaceae bacterium | reverse complement strand
GTACGGGGAGCGGATCTACACGCCGTCCTCCGCGGCGGCGGTCCAGGACACCTACCGAATCGGAGCCGGCCACCTCGAGGTACGTCTGGACCGAGTCTTCGACATCGCAGCCCTCGACGGCCGCACGATCGACGTCAAAGGCTCTGTCGGGTACGTCGAAGTCGTGGTGCCGACGTCGATCAATGCGACGATCCACGCGAAGGTCGGCACCGGCGCGATCATGGGAGCCCCCGTCACGACCAGCCACGGCGGTGGTGAGCAGGCGACGATCCTCGCGCGCGGCCCCGCCGGCCCACACGTGACGATCAACGTGAACCTCGATGTGGGACAGGTGTCGCTCGAACGGGTGGACTGCCCCGGCTACCAACCCTGGAACGGTCAACTCACGGAAACCCAAAGCGGAGGCAGCTATGCGCCAGCGGCATGCAACTGACATCACTTCGTTGGTGTTCGGCATCTTCTTCGCCGGATGGGCGGCGGTGTGGGCCCTCGACCTGGCCGGCACGATCGACCGGCAGCAGGCATGGTATGCGGGGCCGATCATCCTGATCGCCGCCGGCCTGGGCGGGCTGCTCGCGGCACTGCGACCAGCTCGCCACGCGCTTCCGCAGAACTCCGAGACGGGGCACGTGGAACGCGACCGCTGACGCACCTAGCCCACTTTCGTCCGACCTCAGAACAGCGCTGCAGCCGCCCAGGCTCTTGTTCGGTGGCGAGCCCACTCCCTGCGCCGAGGGAGCGGCCTCGCTCACGTTTGTTGACCAAGACCCGCCCCGGCGTAAATGGATGGCGCGGCCGCGGCGCCACTCTCTAACGTTGACCCGTTATGCGTCAGATGCCTCTCCCCGATCCGGGGACCCCTGACGTGCGCTCACCCGGCCGTTATCTGTGGTGGGTCGCACGCGGCCAGATGCCTACCCTGATCGGCGGCATCGTCTTCGGCACCATCTGGATGGTGGCGCAGTCCGTCATGCCGGCGATCATCGGGGTGGCGATCGACCAGGGCATCCGCGCGAACGACGCATCGAAGCTGTGGCAGTGGTCCGGAATCCTGCTCGCGGTCGGCGTCCTCCAGGCGGCTGCTGGGATCGCCAGACACCGGTTCGCCGTCACCAACTGGCTGATCGGCGCCTACCGGACGGTCCAGGTTGTGTCGCGCCACGCCGTACGCCTGGGCGCCACCTTGCCCCGCAAGGTGCCGACCGGTGAGGTCGTCTCGATCGGCTCCTCCGACCTCGCACACGTCGGCAACTCCATCGAGGTGATGGGTCGCGCGGCGGGAGCACTGGTGTCGTTCTTCGTGGTGGCCTTCATCCTGCTCTCGTCGTCGGTCACCCTGGGGCTTGTCGTGCTCATCGGCGTCCCGGTGCTGCTGGTCTTCATGGGCCCCATACTCAAGCCGCTGCAGAAGCGCAACATGGCGCAGCGCGAGATGATGGGCGAGCTCAACACGCTGGCGTCAGACATCGTCGGCGGGCTTCGCGTGCTGCGGGGCATCGGCGGCGAAGAGGTCTTCCACCGCAGCTATGTCGAGGAGTCGCAGCGGGTGCGCGCTGCCGGCGTCCAGGTGGCCCGCCTGCAGTCCGTGCTCGACGCTCTGCAGGTCTTCCTGCCCGGGCTCTTCGTGGTCATCGTCGTCTGGCTCGGTGCCCGCTTCGCTGTCGAGGGGAAGATCACTCCCGGCGAGCTGGTCGCCTTCTACGGCTACGCCGCGTTCCTGATGCTGCCGCTGCGCACCGGAACCGAGGTTGCCAACAAGGTGATTCGCGGGCTCGTTGCCAGCCGGCGGATCTGCCATGTGCTGTCGGTCGAGCCCGAGGTGCAAGACGTGCAGACGACGCAGAGCGCCTCGACCGCCGACGGGCTGCTCGACGTACGCTCCGGTCTGCGCGTCGAGCCAGGTTTGCTCACGGCAGTCGTCGCCGAGACGCCGGAACAGTCGGCGGAGGTCGCCGACCGCCTGGGTCGCTTCGCCGAGGGTCCGGTGCTGATGGGCGGGGTGTCGTTGTCCGACATGCCCCGCGAGCAGGTTCGCCGGGCGATCTTGGTGAGCGACTCCAACGCGACGTTGTTCAGCGGGCGGCTGCGCGACGAGCTCGACGTGCGCGGTGAGGCGACCGAAGCCGACATCATGGCCGCGATCGCGACCGCGTCGGCCGAGGACGTGCTCGAGCTTCTCGACGAGGGACTCGACACCACGGTCGAGGAGCGCGGCCGGTCGTTCTCCGGTGGTCAGCGGCAGCGGCTCGTGCTGACCCGGGCGCTGGTGGCCGACCCCGACATCCTGGTGCTGGTCGAGCCCACGTCCGCCGTCGACGCCCACACCGAGGCACGCATCGCCCATCGCCTCAGGGCAGCCCGCCGGGGCCGCACGACGGTCATCACCACTGCCAGTCCGCTCATGCTCGACCAGGCCGACCAGGTGGCACTCATCGAAGCCGGGGTGGTCGTCGCGGTCGGCACCCACCGAGAGCTGTTGGATGACCCGCGCTATCGCCGCATCGTGGCCCGAGGAGAGGGAGAGGAGGACCTTGCATCATGAAGCAGACGCTGCCCGTCGCAGACAGTCCGGCCGTTCGGCGCTATACCCGCAGGCTCGTGCAACGGCACCCCCGCCAGCTCGCCGTGACGATCAGCCTGCACGTGCTCGCGGCGATCGCCGGCCTGGCCGCGCCTCGCCTGATGGGGAACCTGGTCGAGGACGTCTCGACCGGAACCACGGTCTCGACAGTCGACAAGACCGTCATTGCGATCGCGGCGTTCCTCGTCGTGCAGACCGTGCTGACGCGCTACGCCCGCTACCTGTCCTTCGCTCTCGGCGAGAAGGTGCTGGCCGAGCTTCGGGAGGACTTCGTTTCGCAGTCGCTGGCACTACCCATCGGCACCGTCGAGAAGGCCGGCACCGGCGACCTGCTGACCCGCACGTCGCGCGACATCGAAGCGTTGGGCTGGTCAGTGCGGTTCGCACTTCCGGAGACGATCATCGCGCTGGTAACGACGGTGTTCTCCATCGGTGCCTGCATCCTGGTGGGTGCCTGGGTGCTGGTGCCGCTCGTGCTCGGGGTGCCGGCGTTGTATGTCGCGACCCGGTGGTATCTCAAGCGCGCCAAGCCCGGATACCTACGGGAGTCCGCGTCGTACGGCGCGATCAACGCCAGCGTGGCAGAGACCGCCGAGGGCGCGCGGACGGTCGAGGCGCTGGGCATCGAGCACCGGCGCCTGCAGCAGATAGATGCCGACATCCGCGAGTCGTACCAAGCCGAGCGCTACACGCTCGGGCTGCGCTGCCGCTGGTTCCCCTCGGTGGAGATCGGCTACCTCATCCCGACCGTCGCCTCGTTGCTGGTGGGTGGCTGGCTGCACGCCAGGGGCCAGGCGTCGCTGGGCGACGTTACCGCTGCGACTCTGTACATGCAGGCCCTGATCGGCCCTGTCGACAGTCTCATCTCCTGGCTCGACGAGCTGCAGGTCGGGAGCGCGTCCCTGTCGCGCTTGCTCGGCGTGGCCGAGGTGCCCGACGACCGCACGCCGACCGGGAGGCAGCCGGTCGACGAGCAGATCGACGCCGACGCGGTCCGCTTCGCCTACTACGAGGACCGTGACGTGCTGCACGGCGTAGACCTGCACGTGAAACCCGGCGAGCGGGTCGCCATGGTCGGCCCGTCCGGCGCCGGGAAATCAACGCTGGGACGGCTGCTTGCGGGCATCCACCCACCACGGGTCGGTTCGGTGACCGTGGGCGCGGTGGGCATGACCGAGCTCGGCCTCGACGACCTGCGGGGGCATGTCGCGCTGGTGACCCAGGAGCATCACGTCTTCGTCGGCACCATCCGGCACAACCTGGCCCTGGCGATCGACGACATCGCGTCCGACGAGAGACTTCGTGGCGCGCTGTATGCCGTGGACGCCCTCGACTGGGTGGACCGGCTGCCGCAGGGTATCGACACCCGGGTCGGCTCGGGCGGCCTGACGCTGTCCCCCGCCCAGGCCCAGCAGATCGCGCTGGCGCGGCTGGTGCTGGCCGATCCGCACACGCTGGTGCTCGACGAGGCCACCTCGCTGATCGACCCGAGGTCGGCTCGACACCTGGAGCGGTCGCTGGCCGCCGTGCTGCACGGGCGGACCGTGATCGCCATCGCCCACCGGCTGTTCACGGCTCACGACGCCGACCGGGTCGCGGTCGTCGAGAACGGGCGGATCTCCGAGATCGGCTCCCACGACGAGCTGATCGAGTCCGACGGCTCGTACGCCGCGCTGTGGCAGTCATGGCACGGGGACTCCGAGGCGGTTGCCGTTGACACCGTCACCACTGAGGGCGCTCCGGCCTGATCGGGGCTACTCCCACTCGATGGTGCCCGGGGGTTTGCTGGTGATGTCGAGGGTCACCCGGTTCACCTCGCGGACCTCGTTGGTGATCCGCGTGGAGATGCGCTCAAGCAGGTCGTAGGGAAGTCGCGCCCAATCGGCGGTCATCGCGTCCTCCGACGTCACCGGGCGCAGGACGAGCGGATGGCCGTAGGTACGGCCGTCGCCTTGGACTCCAACCGAACGGATGTCGGCCAGCAGCACGACCGGGAACTGCCAGATGTCGCGGTCGAGGCCGGCCTTGGTGACCTCGTCGCGGGTGATCGCGTCGGCCTCCCGCAAGACCTCGAGGCGATCCGCCGTCACCTCGCCGATGATGCGGATCGCCAGCCCGGGGCCTGGGAACGGGTGTCGCCAGACCATCTCAGCCGGCAGCCCCAGCTCCTCACCGACCGTGCGGACCTCGTCCTTGAACAGGCTGCGCAGCGGCTCGACGAGGGTGAACTGCAGGTCGTCGGGGAGCCCGCCGACGTTGTGGTGGGACTTGATGTTCGCCGCGCCCTCGCCACCGCCGGACTCGACCACGTCGGGGTACAGCGTGCCCTGCACCAGAAACTCGACAGCATGGTCTCCACCATCTGCCTCGGCGACCAGCTCGCGCTCGGCGGACTCGAAGGTACGGATGAACTCCCGGCCGATGATCTTGCGCTTCTCCTCCGGGTCGCGGACCCCGTCGAGCGCGTCGAGGAACTGCCGGGAAGCGTCGACGACGCGCAGCGAGACCCCGGTGGCAGCGACAAAGTCGCGCTCGACCTGCTCTGCTTCACCCTTGCGCAGCAGCCCATGGTCGACGAACACGCAGGTGAGCTGGCCCCCGATCGCCCGCTGGACGAGCGCCGCAGCGACGGCGGAGTCGACACCGCCGGACAGCGCGCAGATGGCCTGCCGCTCCCCGACCTGCTCGCGAATCAACGCGACCTGCTCCTCGACGACGTTGGTCATCGTCCAGGTCTGCCGGCAGCCGGCGATGTCGACCAGGAAATGCTCCAGCACGAGGCGCCCGTGCTCGGTGTGCAGCACTTCCGGGTGCCACTGCACCCCAGCGTGGCCTCGAGCGACCGCCTCGAACGCGGCCACCGGCGCTCCCCCGGTACTCGCCAGCGCCTCGAAGCCGGGCGGTGCGACGACAACCGCATCGCCGTGGCTCATCCAGACCCGATGGCTCGACGGCAGCTGCGCCAGCAGTGTGCCCGGTCTGGTGACGGCCACCTCGGTGCGCCCGAACTCGGACACCCCGGTACGACGCACCTCGCCGCCGAGAGCGGCCGCCATCGCCTGGAAGCCGTAGCAGATGCCGAAGACAGGCAGCCCCGCCTCGAAGACGGCCCGGTCGACCTGCGGTGCCCCCGGCGCGTAGACCGACTGCGGCCCGCCGCTGAGGATGATGGCCTTTGGCCTGCGGCTGAGCAGCTGCTCGACCGTCGCGGTGTGCGGGACGATCTCGGAGTACACCTTGGCCTCGCGAACCCGCCGCGCGATGAGCTGGGCGTACTGGGCTCCGAAGTCGACGACGAGCACACGGTCATGGTCGGGGGTCAACGGACGCCCTTTCGCTGCGACGAGCCGGTGGGCCCGGCCGAGCCACATTCTATCTGCGCGTGGCCGGGCGGCCGTAGCGCCTGCCGGACCACCCGCTCGCGCCACGGCGAAGACTTCGCGATGCGCCCGTAACCGAGCGTGTCCGGCCTCGTTGCACTCGACGAGCGAAGGGGACTCATCGTCCTGCGCGGCGACCCCCGACCTCCTCCGGAGCGTCTCGCACCGGAATGTTCAGGGCCCAGTCATCCCTCCCTCCCCGACTGGGCCCTGAACCATCTCTCGGGCCGCTTCGTCGGGACCACCGACGGGCCTAGGAGATGTCGACGATCGGGAGCCGCAAGGCACCTGGGGCGCTTTGCGGCACCACCGGGTTCCTCGGGGCCACCGGCTGGACCCGGACGTAGGGCGAGCCTGGCTCGGGACGTGGATCCGGGTCGCCTCGATTGGGCCAGAGCGCGAGCGCTCGCTCGGCCTGGGCGGTGATCGTCAGTGACGGGTTGACCCCGAGGTTTGCCGAGATCGCCGACCCGTCGATGACGTGCAGGCCGGGGTAGCCGTAGAGCCGGTGGTAAGGGTCGATGACGCCGGACTCCGGCGAGGCGCCGATCGTGCACCCGCCGATGAAGTGCGCCGTCAGCGGGCGGTTGAACGGTTCGCCGATCGAGCCGCCGGCCGTCCCGCCGACGATTCGGGCCATCCGTCGCGCCGCCTCGTTGCCGGCCGGAATCCAGGTCGGGTTCGGCCGGCCATGACCCTGCCGGGAGGTGAGCCGGCGCCGGCCGGAGAGAGTCGACCGCTTCGTGTACGTGATGATCGAGTTGTCGACCGTCTGCATCACCAGGGCGATCACGGTGCGTTCGGACCAGTGCCGGGCGTCGTACAGCCTCGCCACCGAGCGACGCTGCCGCCACATCTCGCGTAGCCACAGCTGCCACCGGGGCCGCTCGGCGTCGCCGTCGGTCAGCACGGTCTGGAGCAGGCTCATCGCGTTGCTGCCCCTGCCGTAGCGAACCGGCTCGACGTGGGTGTGCTCGTCGGGATGGAACGACGACGTGATGGCCACACCCGAGCTGTAGTCGACGGAGCGGTCGTCGGCGATCGCACCCAGGATCGACTCGGAGTTGGTGCGGGTCAGGTGGCCGAGACGCGGTGACAGGGCCGGCAGCGAGCCCTGGTCGCGCATCCGGTGCAGCAGCTTCTGGGTGCCGAGCGCCGACGCCGCGAACACCACCTGATCGGCCGTGAACGAGCGGCCGGATCGGCGCCGGCCGGGCGCCTTGGCGGCGGTGGGTCTGGTATCGACCCGGTAGCCTCCGTCCGACAGGGCACGCACGTCGGTGACCGTCGTCATCGGGTGGACGCGGGCACCGGCCTGCTCGGCCAGGTAGAGGTAGTTCTTGACCAGGGTGTTCTTGGCGTGGTGGCGGCAGCCGGTCATGCACTCTCCGCACTCCAGGCACCCCCTGCGCGCCGGCCCGGCACCGCCGAAGAACGGGTCCGCGACCGTCTCGCCCGGCGACCCGAACAGGACGCCCACTGGCGTCATCCGGAACGTATCCTCGACCCCCATCTCGGCGGCGACCTGCTTCATCACGACGTCGCTGGGCGTCATCGTCGGGTTGGGCGTCGCGCCGAGCATCCGCTTTGCCTGGTCGAAGTAGGGGGCGAGCTCGGCCTTCCAGTCGGTGATGCCGCTCCACGATGTGTCCCGGTAGAACGCGTCGAGTGGCTCGTACAGGGTGTTGGCGTAGACAAGCGAGCCGCCGCCCACCCCGGCGCCCGACAGGATCAGGCAGTCCCTGAGCATGTCGATCCGCTGGATGCCGTAGCAGCCGAGCGAGGGTGCGAAGAGGAAGCGCCGAACGTTCCACGAGCTGGCCGGGTAGGTCGACTCGTCGAACCTCGCGCCCGCCTCGAGCACGCCGACCCGGTAACCCTTCTCGGTCAGCCGAAGGGCAGTGACCGAGCCCCCGAACCCCGACCCGACCACGACGACGTCGTAGTCATGCCTCATGCACGACCAAGCCGTTTCAGCACACGCAGGGTGGCAGTCAGCGCCCTCTCATGCGACTCCTCCGACATGCCGAGGACGGGTGCGAACGGCAACACCCGCTGGGTCGCGATCGTCTGCGACTCGGTGTAGCGCTGGATCCCCTCGGCGCCTTGACGGCGGCCGAGACCTGACGATCGCAGTCCGCCCATCGGGGCGTCGATCGAGCCGAACGACGCGGCATACCCCTCATTGACGTTGACGCTCCCGCAGTGGATCTGGCGGGCGAGTGTGCGCCCACGCACGGCATCGCGGGTATAGATGCTGGCGTTGAGTCCGTAGTCGCCGTCGTTGGCGCGGGCGACGGCGTCGGCCTCGTCCGTGAAGCGGTACACGGAGGCGACCGGGCCGAACGTCTCCTCGTCGAAGCAGGTCATGCCGGGGTTGACTCCGGTGAGCACGGTCGGCTGGTAGAAGAGCGGCCCGATGTCAGGACGAGGTTGACCACCGACGACGACGGTGGCTCCTTTGCGGCGAGCATCATCGACGTGCGCGACCACCGTGTCGAGCTGCGCGGTTGAGACGAGCGAGCCCATGTCGGCGCTGAAGTCGAGTGCGGGTGACAGCCGCATCGCCTCGATGCGGGCAACGAAACGCTGCATGAAGCGCTCGTAGACTTGGTCGGCGACGTACAGCCGCTCGGTCGCGACGCACAGCTGCCCGGCCGACGAGAAGCATGCTCGGACCGCCCCTTCTGCCGCCCGGTCCACGTCGGCATCGCGCAGGACCAGCATCGGGTTCTTGCCGCCCAGCTCGAGAGAGGTGCCCACCAGCCGGCTGGCCGCCTGCGCCGCGATGGTGCGCCCGGTGGCGGTCGATCCGGTGAAGCAGACGTAGTCGGCCGTGTCGACGACGGCCGATCCGACGACCGGGCCGGCGCCGATGACTGGCTGCCAGAGGTCGGCCGGCATACCCGCCTGGATCAGCAGGTCGATGCCGTACAGAGCCGTCACCGAGGTCTGCCAATCCGGCTTGTGCACAACCGCGTTGCCGGCGACGATCGCAGGGATGCCGTCCGCGAGCGCCATCGTGAGCGGGTAGTTCCACGGCGAGATGATGCCGACGACACCGCGCGGGACCCGCCGGTGCTCCACCCGGGTCAGGATGGGATAGATCCCGAGTCGGCGTGTCGGGGCAAGGTGCCGCCCGGCGGTGCGGGCGTAGTAGCGGGCCGTCATCGCCACGTGGGCGATCTCCTCGAACGCGTGCTTGCGCGCCTTGCCGGACTCCCACTGGATCAGGTCGAGCAGCTCCGGCTGCCGGTCGAGCACCAGATCGTGGAACGTGAGCAGGATCTGTGCGCGAAGCTCGAGAGGCACGCGGCACCAGCTCCGCTGGGCTGCTCGGGCCAGCTCGACCGCGCCGGCCACGTCCTGCGAGGTGGACGTGGCGATGGTGGCCACCGGCTGGCCGGTGAAGGGTGCGTACGACGTGTGTGGCTCGCCCGACGCCACAACGCGGGCTGCGAGGCGGCGCACCAGTGCCGGGTCGACGGCGAACGTGGCCCGGGGGTCGTGCTCGGGATCGGCGGGAGACGAGATGTCCGGCGGTGGCGGCTGGGCGCTCATGGAGCCGAGCCTACGGCGGCGGCCGAGTCGGTGGCCATGGGCAATGAACCACGGAAGCTGCGGTGGGAGTCGCCAGAGCGAACGAGCCTCGCCCCTGGAGGCGGG
>JBOHDU010000420.1:0-1903 GCA_050700615.1 Nocardioidaceae bacterium | reverse complement strand
GGCACGGAACGGCCGTGTTGATAGGTCATACGGTGCACACCGGAGGTGGCGCCCTGGACGATCTCGGCGCGGTGGAGGTTGGGGATCGGATCATCGTGCAGCAGGCCGAGGACGACCTCGTGTACACGGCCGTGTCGGTGACCGACTTCCGCAAGGGCAGGTTGGCTCGCCAGACCGCGGAGGTGTTGCGTCAGGGTGGACCGGGCCGGCTGGCCGTCATCACCTGCGGCGACTGGGACGGGTCGACGTACCTGAGCAACATCGTGGTCATCGCGGCCCATGCGCACGCAGTGCCGCTGCACCATCGCTGATGCTCATCCGAGCTCAGCGGTGCAGCACGAAGTTGGCGATGCCCATCCGGAGCCCACGCGCGTAGACGTGACTCCGATACCACCGCGACGTCATGTGCCGTGCGTCGAGCGCGTTGCGCATGTTCCCCATCTCGACCAGGACCACAGGGACGTTGCTCCAGTTGAGAGTCGCGAGGTCGCCCCGGGTGTCCAGGCCGTCGCCGCCGTAGCTGGTCGACACCCGCGCTCCCGCCCTGACCAGCGCCGTTCTTACCTTCCTTCCGTAGCGGTGCGAGGAGCGGAAGATGTCGTGCGTCCAACCGCGCCGATCGGCAGGCATGATCACGAAGAACCCGTGCACGCTCGAGACGGCGCCGTCCCCGTGAATGGAGATGACCGCGTCGGCGTGGAGGGTGTTGCCTTTTCGTCCGCGCACGTCGACGCACGGCCCCCAGTGTTCGTAGTCGTTGGTGTATCGGGTCATGTAGACCGTGGCGCCATGTGTGACGAGCTGGTGCCGTAGGGCCAGCGCGACTCGCCAGGTGAAGGTCGCCTCGGGGAAGCCGGCGTTCGTCGCCGTGCCCGTGGTGTCGCAGGGCTTGAGGAAGCCTCCTCCGTTGACCAGCCGATTGATCTGGCGCAGGTGGGTGGAGTTCCCCAGCTGATGGCCGGGGTCGATGACGAGAACCTTCCCTGCCAAGCTGCGTCCGCGATGGGTGCTCACATCGTGCGTCGGGGCCAGCTGCCGGGCCGAGTGGGCGGCCGCGCCGCTGCTGGGGGGCCCCGGCGCCGGTTCTCGGCCGAGCGACGTCGCCAGCACGGCCGGTACGACGAGACCGCACAGGCAGCCGGCGAGCAGGATCCGCCGCATCTTCACCCGGTCACGGTAACCCGCCCCGCGAGCCCTGCTCGTCCGTGCGACCGCCGGTCGTCCCGGGGGTGCCCGGATTGACACCCATTGTCCGAGCCGGACGATCCCCACCTTGGTGTGCGAGAACGGCTCCACCATGATGGGAGCAGGAACTGTCACCCCAAGGAGTTGTTGTGCGTCGAATCGGACACGTCATCGGCGGTGTGGAGTCAGCGGACTTCGACCGGATCTCACCGGTGTACAACCCCGCGACCGGCGCACAGACCGCGGAGCTTGCCCTCGCCTCGATCACTGAAATCGATCGTGCGGTGGCGGCTGCGAAGGCGGCCTTCGAGGGCTGGCGCCTGGTGAGTCTGGCGAAGCGGAGCGCGATGTTGTTCGCGTTCCGCCAACAGCTGTTCGAGCACCGCGATGAGCTCGCCGCGGCCATCACTGCCGAGCATGGGAAGGTGCTGTCCGACGCTGCCGGCGAGGTGGCCCGCGGCCTGGAGTGCGTCGAGTTCGCGTGCGGCATCCCCCAGCTGTTGAAGGGCGGGCACTCGTCGCAGGCCAGCACCGGCGTCGATGTCCACGAGCTCAAGCAACCTTTGGGCGTGGTCGCTGGGATCACGCCGTTCAACTTCCCGGCCATGGTGCCGCTGTGGATGATCCCCAACGCACTCGCGTGTGGAAACACCTTCGTGCTCAAGCCGAGCGAGAAGGAACCGTCGGCCTCCATGCTGATCGCTGAGCTGTTGCAGAA